>JBAUUA010000130.1:0-7650 GCA_049582465.1 Bradyrhizobium sp.
GAGCAGCAGCGCGCAATCTTGTACCGTGCGCGCCAGCGGACCGACGGTGTCGAGCGATTGCGACAGCGGCATCGCGCCGGCGCGGCTGATCCGGCCGTAGGTGGTCTTCAACCCGGTGACGCCGCAGAAATGCGCGGGCATCCGGATCGAGCCGCCGGTGTCCGAGCCGAGCGCCGCAAAGGTCAGCCGTGCCGCGACCGCCGAGCCCGACCCCGATGACGAGCCGCCCGTAATGTGATCGAGTGCGAAGGGATTATGCACCGCTCCGTAATGGCTGTTATGGCCGGTCGGGCCATAGGCGAATTCGACCATCTGCAGCGAGCCAAGCCGGATGGTGCCGGCATTCTTAAGGCGCTGCAGCGCCGTGGATGTCGTCGTCGCCACGAAATCCCGCCGGATTTTCGAACCGCAGGTGACGACCTGGCCTGCGTCGTAATACATGTCCTTGTGCGCCAGCGGCACGCCGTGCAGCGGACCGCTGATTTTGCCTTTTGCCAACGCCGCGTCGGCGGCATCGGCGGCCGCCAGCGCGGCGTCGGCCTCGATCGCCATGAAGGCGTTGAGACGGGGCTGCCACTGCGCGATGCGGTCGAGGCAGGATTGCGTCACCTGGCGCGAGGAGAAACGCTTTTGCGCGACCGCTTCTGCAACAGCGGTCAACGACAGCAGAGCCGGTTCGGCGCTCATTTCGAAACTTTCGCGAGTTGGGCAAGGAGAAAGCTCGCCGGCTCCAGGTCAAACGGCAACGTGCCGGCGATCGCCGCGAAGCCCTCGAACGCCGGTCCGATGGAATTGGCCATCCGCGTGGCGACCTCGGCGTCCACGGGCAGGCCCGCGACATCGGCCATCGCCTTGACCTCCTTGGGTGTGGGTCTTGTCATGCGGCATCTCCCTGTTTCGCCGGCGCGCGGCTGTGGCCCGAACCTGGAATGGCCATATAGCACGCCGCTTGATGCCCCACTTTATCGAGCGCGGTCAGTTTTGGCGTGACATTTGCGCAGAGCGGCTCCGCGAACGGGCAACGGGTGTGAAACCGGCAGCCGGAGGGCGGATCGATCGGATTGGGCGGGTCGCCCGAGATCGGCGGCGTCTCGGTGCGGTGATCGGGATCGGACGACGGCATCGCCGCCAAGAGCGCCTTCGTATAGGGATGCGCCGGCGCGTCCCAGACCCGGTCGACCGGGCCGAGCTCGACCACTTCGCCGAGATACATCACCAGCACGCGGTCGGAAATGTAGCGCACCACGTTGAGATCGTGGCTGATGAACAGATACGTCAGCCCGAATTCGCGCTTGAGATCGACCAGGAGATTGAGGACCTGCGCCTCGACCGACTTGTCCAGCGCCGACACCGCCTCGTCGAGGATGACCAGCCGCGGCGACAGGGCCAGCGCGCGGGCGATGTTGACGCGCTGGCGCTGGCCGCCGGAAATCTCGTGCGGATAGCGATTGGCGAAATTTTCCGGCCGCAAGCCGACCTTGCCGAGCAGTTCGCGCGCCAGCTTGCGCGCCGCGCTATCCGCCATGCCGTGGACTTTCGGGCCGAAGGCGATCGACTCCTCGATGGTGAGGCGCGGATTGAGCGATGCATAGCTGTCCTGGAACACCATCTGCATGCCGCGGCGCAGCTCGCGCAGCGACAGCGCGCGCCCGACCTGCATGCCGTCATAGATGATGTCGCCGGAATCGCGCGGCATCAGATGCATCAGGAGCCGCGCGGTGGTCGATTTACCGCAGCCGGATTCGCCAACGATGCCGACGGTCTCGCCCTTGGCGATGGCAAAGGAAACATCGTCGACCGCGCGCACCGTCTTGCGCTTGCTGAAGAGATCGCCGCGAACCGGGAAATGCTTTGTCAGCCCGTTGACCTGCAGCAGCGGCTGCGCCGCGCCGCCACGGTCCTCGATCGGCTCGAGCATGTCGATGGAAGTAGCCACCTCACTCATGAACTCGCCTTTGGCTTGCTCGGTCTATCCGCGGGGAACACCTCTCCCCATTCGGGAGAGGTCGGCGCACCCGGATCGGCGCCGGGTGAGGGCTTCAGGTCCATCGATAGAGTGTAACCCCTCACCCGGATCGCTAATGCGATCCGACCTCTCCGTCTGGGAGAGGTGACCCGGGAATGCCGATAGAGTTCGATCCAATCCCGACATCTCAATTCCTAATGTCCATGGCGCTGCGCATGCCGTCGCTGAGCAGGTTGAAGCAGATCGACACCGCGAAGATCATGGCGCCGGGCAAGGCTGCCACCCAGGGATTGATGTAGATCGCGGTGCGCAGGGTGTTGAGCATGAGGCCCCATTCCGGCTCCGGCGGCTTTGTTCCGAGGCCGAGGAACGAAAGACCCGCGGCCAGGATCATCGACACCGAGATCAGGCCGGTGGCGTAAACAAAGATCGGCCCCAGCACATTGCCGAGCATGTGCACGCGCATGATGGTGAAAGGCCCGGCACCGGAGGCGCGCGCGGCTTCGACGAAATCCATGTTGCG
Organism: Bradyrhizobium sp.; assembly: GCA_049582465.1. Lineage (GTDB taxonomy): Bacteria > Pseudomonadota > Alphaproteobacteria > Rhizobiales > Xanthobacteraceae > Bradyrhizobium. Next base: position 2,490 of record JBAUUA010000130.1, read on the forward strand.
GACGCCCGTGGTGACGCTTTCGGCGACGCGGGTGATCTGCGGCACGAACACGATGGTCAGCGAGACGATCGAGTTGACGATCCCCGCCCCGAGCGCGCCGGAGATCGCGATCGCCAGCAGCACCGAGGGAAAGGCGTAGAACACATCGATGGTGCGCATGATCGCGGTGTTGATCCTGCCGCCGACATAGCCCGCGACGAGGCCGAGCGAGGTGCCGATGCAAAAGGCGAAGATCACCGGCAGGATGCCGATGACCAGCGACAGCCGCCCGCCATAGATCAGGCGGGACAGCATGTCGCGGCCGAGTTCATCGGTGCCGAGCGGATAGCCCACGGTGCCGATATGGCGAAGCCTGCGGATCATCGAGCCCTGATAGGGATCGGCTAGGCCCAGCCAGGGCGCGGCCAGCGCGGAGAGGAAGATCAGCGCCAGGATCAGGGCGCAGGCCATGCTGACCTTGTCGCGCGCTATCCGGCGCCCGACGGTTGCCCAATAGCCGCGCGCCGTCGAGCCCGGCGCCGCCTGCAGGGCCGTATCCGACAGCGCGCTGATGGGGCTGACGCTCATCGTCAGCTCCGCTTGATGCGCGGATCGATCGCGGCCTGCGCGATGTCGACCAACAGATTGAGGAACACGAAGAACAGCGCCAGCACCAGAATCGTGCCCTGCAGAAGCGGCAGGTCGCGCTGGAAAATCGCCGAGTTCAGCAGCAGCCCCGAGCCCGGCCAGGAGAACACGGTCTCGATCAGGATCGAGCCGCCGAGCATGTAGCCGAGTTGCAGACCCATCACCGCAAGCGCGGTCGGCGCGGCGTTCTTGATGACGTGGCGGAACACATGGGTCTCGCGCAGTCCCTTGGCGCGCAGGGCCTCGACGAAATCCTGGCTCAGGATGTCGCCGGTCAGCGCCCGTATTGTGCGGGTGACGATTCCCATCGGGATCACCGACGTGGTTACTGCGGGCAGGATCAGATAGCGGATGTGGTCCCAGTCCCATCCCCAGGCGCCGGAGCCGCCGGGCCCGGCGCCGACGGCGGGAAGCCAGTTGAGCTGCACCGAGAAGATGATGACCAGCACCATACCAAGCCAGTAATGCGGCACCGAGACGCCGGCGATCGCGATCGAGGTCGCAACCTTGTCGACCCAGCTGTCGCGGAAATAACCGGCGAGCAGGCCGAAGAACAATCCGAGCGTGAAACCGATCATGGCGGCTGCGATCGCCAGCGTCACCGTGTTGCCGACCGCGCGCAAGACTTCGCTCAGCACCGGGCGGCCGGTGGCGATGGAATGGCCGAGATCGCCATTGACCGCCTTCCACAGCCAGAGCCCGAACTGCACCGGCAGCGGCCGGTCGAAACCGTAGGCGACGCGCAACTGGTTGGCGAGTTCCTGCGACGCGTCGGCCGGAAGCACTGCGACCAGCGGATCGCCCGGCGTGATGTGCACCAGCATGAAGCACACCAGCGCCACGCTGATGACGATCGGGATCACATAGACGATGCGGCGCAGGATATAGGCGAGCACGGCGGGCCTTCAGATTTTTCTCGTGAACTCGTTGGTAGGCGCAAATCTCTCAATTCGTCATGCCCGGGCTTGTCCCGGCCATGACGACGGAAACGGCGGAACGTCGTCGCGCCCAATCGAATACTACGGCGCCATCGAAATCGGCGAGAAGTCGACGAACCAGCTCTTCGGCTGCACGAAGCCCTTGATCTTCGGACTCAAGGCGCGGGGCGCGACGTCGTGGGCGACGTAGAGGAACGCCGCGTCGTCGACCGAGGCCGCGTGCAGTTCGGCCAGCGCCTTGTCGCGCTTGGCCGGATCGAAGGTCTGGCGCGCCTTGGTCACCAGTTCATCGAACTTGGGATTGTTGATATAGCCCCAATTATTCGAGACCGGCGGCGCCATCGAGGATTGCAGGAAGCGCACCAGCGCAAAGAACGGGTCCATCGCCGCGTAAGTCACGTTGGTGGCGTTGGCGCCGTTGGCGGAGGCATCCTTGGCGCCGCGCCGCCAATTGGTGAACAGCGTATTCCATTCGATGACGTCGAGCTGGACGTCGAAATAGCATTCGGCCAGCGCCTGCTGCAGATATTCGTTCATCGGCAGCGGCAGCATCTGGCCGGAGCCGGACGCCGAGGTCTGCACCTTGACCGTGAGTTTCTTGTCCGGACCGTAGCCAGCTTCCTGCATCAGCTTCTGCGCGGCGGGCTTGTCGTATTTGATCTGAAACGTGGGATTGCCGCGCCACGGATGGCCGGGCTCGAAGGTGCCGGTTGCCGGCACCATCAGGCCGGCGAGCAGCCCGTCCTTGAGGCCCTCGCGATCGACGCAGAGATTGGCCGCCTTGCGGACGCGAATGTCGTTCCAGGGCGAGCCTTCGACGCGCGAGAACTGCCACGGCCAGACATGCGGCTCCTCGTTGGAGTAGATGACAAAGCCGCGCTGCTTGATCTCGGCGACCGCATCGGGTGCAGGCGCCTCGACCCAGTCGACCTGGCCGGAGAGCAAGGCAGCGGTGCGGGCATTGGCTTCCGGCATCGGCAGCAGCAGCATCTTGTCGACCTTGGGAACGCGCGCCTTGTCCCAATAGCTCTCGTTCCTGACGAGTTCGAGCCGCTCGCGCGGCGTGAAGCTCGACATCTTCCACGGGCCGGTGCCCGAAGCGTCCCTGGCGAACGCCGCCCAGGCTCCTTGCGATTTCGCCTTGGCGTCCGCGCCTTGGGCCGCGTCATAGAATTTCTGCCATTTCGCCGGGCTCGCCATGAACAGGTTGGTGAGATTGATCGGCAGGAATGAATCCGGCTCCTTGGTGATCAATTCCACCGTCATGTCGTCGATCTTGCGCGCCGAGGCGAGCGTCGGCATCCGCGATGCGGTGACGCCGACCTGGCTCGGGTCGAACTGCGGCGCATCCTGCTTGAGCACCTTCTCGACGTTCCAGACCACGGCGTCGGCATTGAACGGCGAGCCGTCATGGAAGGTGACGCCGGGACGCAGTTTGAAGGTCCACTTCTTCTTGTCGGAATCGTCGACTTTCCATTCGGTCGCAAGGCCGGGAATCACCACGCTTGCCTTGTCCGCGGATGACAGATCCCACATCGTCAGCGCGTCATACATGGTGAGGCCGGTGAAGCGATTACCCTCAAAACCCTGATCGGGTTGCCCCAGCGTGCGCGGAATATCGGCAGCGGTCATGCCGATGCGCAAGATGGTCTCGGCATTCGCGATGCGCGGCAGCGCCACGACCGCGGCCATCGCCAGGATCACGGCCGTCGCCACGGTCCAGCTTCTTCCCGATTTTTCGATACGCATCAGACCTAATCCTCTTCGACTTCGATGATTAATTCTTATGCAGTCTTATGCAACGGCTGTGCCAACGGAGCGAATTGCCCGCTCAATTGCCGTTGACGGCACAACTCCTTGTGAGCGCTACAGGGAATCGCGCAACGATGCCTAATCTGGCATCAACCTTGCAGCTTCCAGCGCGTACTCCGGTCCCTTCCAATGGAGCTTAGTTCATGCGCGCCCGAAACTCGATCCTTGCTGCGATTGCCGTCGCACTCGCTGCCGGCCTGTCCACGCTTCCCGCGCGTGCCGAAACGGTGGTGCGATACGGCATCTCGATGGCCGACATTCCCTTGACGACCGGCCAGCCGGATCGCGGCGCCGGCGCTTATCAATTTACCGGCCTGACCATTTACGATCCGCTGGTCGCCTGGGAGATGGACGCGGCGGACCGGCCCGGCAAACTGGTGCCAGGGCTCGCCACCGAATGGAAGGTCGACGACGCCGACAAGACCAAGTGGCGCTTCACCTTGCGCAAGGGCGTGAAGTTTCACGACGGCAGCGACTTCAACGCCGATGCCGTGATCTGGAATCTCGACAAGGTGCTCAACGACAAGGCACCGCAATTCGACAAGCGCCAGAGCGCGCAGGTCAAGACCCGCCTGCCCTCGGTGAAGAGCTACGCCAAGATCGACGACTCCACGATCGAGATCACGACCAAGACGGTCGACTCGTTCTTCCCCTACCAGATGCTGTGGTTCCTGATCTCGAGCCCCGCGCAATACGAGAAGGTCGGCAAGGACTGGGACAAATTCGCCAGCGAGCCGTCCGGCACCGGACCGTTCAAGCTGACCAAGCTGGTGCCGCGCGAGCTGGCTGAACTCACGAAGAATCCGGATTACTGGGACAAGAAGCGGATTCCGAAGGTCGACAAGCTGGTGCTGATTCCGATGCCGGAAGCGCTGACGCGCACCAACGCGCTGCTTGCCGGGCAGGTCGACCTGATCGAAACGCCGGCGCCCGATGCGGTGCCGCAGCTCAAATCGGCGGGCATGCGGATCGTCGACAACATCACCCCGCACGTCTGGAACTATCACCTCAGCGTGCTGCCGGGCTCGCCCTGGACCGACATTCGCCTGCGCAAGGCGCTCAATCTCGCGATCGACCGCGATGCGGTGGTCGGGCTGATGAACGGCCTGGCAAAACCCGCCAAGGGCCAGGTCGACCCGTCGAGCCCGTGGTTCGGCCATCCGACCTTCGAGCTCAAATACGATCTGGCAGCGGCGAAAAAGCTGGTCGAGGAAGCGGGCTACTCCAAGGACAAGCCGCTGAAGACCACCTTCATCATCGCGCAAGGTGGCACCGGGCAGATGCTGTCGCTGCCGATGAACGAATTCCTGCAGCAGAGCTTCAAGGAAATCGGCATCGATATCGACTTCAAGGTGGTCGAGCTCGAGACGCTCTATACGCATTGGCGCAAGGGCGCGGCGGACGAGATGAACGCCGGCATCACCGCCAACAACATCGCCTACGTAACGTCCGACCCGCTCTATGCCATCGTCCGCTTCTTCGCCTCCGACCAGATCGCGCCGGTCGGCGTCAACTGGGGCGGCTACAAGAACGAGAAGGTCGATGCGCTGATCAACCAGGCCAAGCAGACCTTCGATACCGCCAAGCAGGACGAGTTGATCGCGCAGGCGCATTCGCTGATCGTCGATGACGCGGTGCTGGTGTGGGTGGTGCACGACACCAACCCGCATGCGCTGTCGCCGAAGGTCAAGAAGTTCGTGCAGGCCCAGCACTGGTTCCAGGACCTCACCACGATCGGGGTCGAATAAGCCCCGCTCGGCCGCTGTCCCGGCAAGAGCCGGGAC
>JBAUUA010000131.1:0-6352 GCA_049582465.1 Bradyrhizobium sp.
AAAGGCGCATTCTTGCGGACGTTCATCTGGTCTCTCCTTGGAACACTGAAGCTTCGCAACCTCAGCTTCCTCGGTTCAGACCAGATGGACAACCTCCTGAAACACCACACCTAGGCGAGCCAAAAAAGGACTGCATTCCTCAAACCAATAGGGAGGCGGGTCCCGACGCTGGCGCCGCGTCAGCTCGCGCAGCCGCTGTTTGAACCGGGCGATTCTCGGAAACAACCCACGGGGCCACGTGCCATGCACGAGCGTGATGAGAAGCTGGTGCTGAGCGGTTTCCGACATGTAAGGCCGCCTTGAGTTCGCAAGCTGACGACCGTGCAGTTGCAACCTCACTCGATCGAACACGTGACAAGACAAAATAGCAGTTCGCGCAGCGAGGTCTGTGAAATGGTTCACACCTGGTGTGGGCGGCGTCCGCATCAACCGAGCAGCAGCGCGTGGCGCGGATCAGCGAAGCGTAATCCGCCTTCGATGAAAAAGAGGCCTCCGGCTGACCCGCGCTTGCGGTCTTCTCTCATTCATCGACGATCTGCCCGCCGTCATAGCCGCACGCAATACGCCCGAGCGCCGCACGGAATGCTTCGGTATCGACCGTGGACGCAAGCGCCGCCAACTCGTCGGGTTTTGCGATCCGGCGTGCGCGACTGAGGAGGGACGTTATGAGTTCGGTGTCGAGATAAGGCAGGCTCGCCCAGAATCCGCGCGCGAGATCCTGGGCCAACGCGTGATCGGGATGTTGCTTGTTTTCGGGGGCACGGCCTATCTCGTACATGTGACGAACCGCGTGCCATGGCGCCCGCTCGGTCGGAAGGCGTTCCATGATCTCGCGATGTTCCTGCGCGACATAGAAGCGGTTGACTGTGTCGAACAGAACGAAACAGTAGCCCTGAGCAAGAAGGAACGGCTCCCAGTCCTGCCAGGCCGGCTCTGACGACATGGGTGCTACCGCTTCGGCGACGATCACTTTGGGTCGAAAGCGCTTCCAGTCGCCGCCGAACAGGACATCGCCTTCGGCACCCTCGACGTCGATTTTGAGGAAGTCGATAGAGCCCACCTCGTGCCTTTCGCATAAATCGGCCAGCGTGGTCACAGGCGTGCGAACAGTCTGGTAGTCGACGCCGAGGGCTTTTGCTTTTTCCGCAAGGGATTGCCTGGTCGTCGACAGCCCATGCAGACGCTCCACCGCATAGAAGTCGATGTCGCCGCAGTGGCGGCCGACCAAGCCACGAACCACGAGATCGCGCGGCCGCAGCCGCTGGTACAGCGCCGCAAGTTCAAGCTGTGGCTCGACGACGATGCCGTTCCAGCCGCGCTCGTAGAACCAGAATGACACATTGTCCGCAATCGGATGCCCGGCGCCGACATCGATATAGGTCCCGGTGGTCTGTCCCGCGAAGGCAAGCGAAAGATGGTAGTCCTCAAGATTCTGCGCGTAGGATAGGTCCATTCGCATCCTCGACTCTTTTGTGGCTCGTCCCACCAAGGTGACGGCCTTCATGCCTTGCGCGGAATACTCAGTTTCGTGTCTGCCGCCGCAAACGCAGCACGCAACTCTACCGGTCCGCCAAACAAGGCTTCAAGAAGCTAAATAATAATTTAGGCCGATGCTCTGCCAACGCCGTCGCAATGCCGGGCCGATCATAAGCCCTATTTAGAAGGCCATGGCGCGCATCGAATGCCGATAGATCGCGATCGGTGATCCAGGATAGGGCCGTTCGCACAAGAGTGATGTTCGCTTGATGAGCATTCTTCGATGCAGCGCCTAGATAACGGTTGTCTAGAAAAATCCCTCAAGGAAACGTCCTCAACCGAGCAGCAGTGATCGCCGGCGCGAATTCTCCGCACACAACACTACGGAGAATGACAATGACTACATTCAAAATTCTGATCGCGGCGACGCTGGTGTCGATGGCCACGATCACGTCTGCGAGCGCGCAGTTGCCACCTTGGGCGATTGCGAACCCGGATTCCTTCCAGGCGCAATATCCTGACCGGGATGTCCTCAATGGCGGCCAGCTGACGCCGGCAGGCCGGATGGGCCTGGAGCTTCCGGGCGGTGCGGCGCCCGTCTTTGGGACGCACCATGCCTATCACGACGCATATGGGGCGGCACGTCGCGCCGCTGCCGATCGGTGAGCCTGAACCACAATGACAAGGGTGCGCCCGCCACACGGCGGCGCATCCTGTCGTGAGGGTGTGATGGGCCAAATTCAGATCCGGCGATGGCCGGAGCCGCATTTTAAGAGACTGCCGCGTTCCACAGCATGGACAGGCCGGCCATCAGCATGATGGCGTCCATCACCAGGCGGAACACCTCCGGCTCCAGCCGCAACACAAAGCGCTTGGCGATGAAGGCGCCGAACATCAGCGAGGAGCCGGCGATCAGGCCTTTCAGCGCGATGTCGCCCGTCAGCGCGCCGAAGCGCTGAAACGTCACCGATTTGCTGAAATAGAGCCCGAGCGAACTCGCGGCTTCCGTGGCGAGGAACGCGCCGCGGGTGAGGCCGTAGAACAGAAACAGCGGCACGCTCAGCGGGCCGGTCGACACCACGATGCCGGTGAGATAGCCGATCACAGCGCCGCCGAGCGCGAGATGCCACAGCGAAAATTTTAACTGATGCCGGGCGAGCCAGTGCCGCGCCGGCACCATCGCGATCAAAAACAGCCCGATCGAAATGTCGACCGCGCGCGACGGCAGCGCCAGCAGGGTGCGGGCGCCCAGCGCCGCGGCCGGAATGCCCGTGACGGAATAGGCGGCGCAGGCACGCCAGTCGACCTCGCGCCACCAGGCCAGGATGCGCGACAGGTTGGCGAGTACGGCAGCGACCGCCATGATCGGCACGGCCTGTTTCGGCCCGTAGGCGTAGACCAGCACCGGCATCAGCATGATCGACGAACCGGTGCCGACGATCCCTGAGATGGTGCCGGCGACGAGCCCGACCGCGAGGACGAAGAGGAAGTTCAAGGCGGTGTGTCTCCCCGCGAATCGGCGCGATGCTAGCCCGTCATTGCGAGGAGCGCAGCGACGAAGCGCGAATGTACGCATGGCGAGGGGCCGAAAACGCCTTGGTTAACCGGCCCTGACCGCGAAGGCGAAAAGGCCGGCGATCCCGCGCCTGGTCCATTAAAAATTGATGCGTATTCAATTCAGATCACCGAGGAGTTTGGATCCCGTCATGAATCGCCAGACCACGCCGCTGCTGCCCGTCACCGCGTTCGAAGCCATCGCCAACATGGCCCCGCGCGACGAGGCGCCGGAGCAGATGAGCTTTCCCTGGTATGTCTCCGCCATGCTGGCATTTGAATCCTTCGAGGTGATCCGTCTTCGCCTGGAAAAACTCGTGATCGGCGGCGATGCCGCCGATCACGAAGCCCGTCTCATGGTCAGCGAGAAGATCGACGCCATGTTCGAAGCCGGCGCGAACCTGATGGCCGGCGCAACGCCTGCTTCCATCGTCGAGCGCTATCGCGAGCATGTCGCGGCGAATACCAAACGGCTTTCCGCTATTTGAGCACGATCCACGCCGGTGCGTGGTCGCTGGCGCCTTCTTCGCCGCGCACCTTGCGGTCGACGCCGGCGTTCTTCAGGCGCGGGGCGAGGGCGGGGCTCAGCAACAGATGATCGAGCCGCAGGCCGGCATCGCGCGGCCAGCGGTTTCGCTTGTAGTCCCAGAACGTGTAGATCGGCTTTTCCGGGTGCAATTCGCGGATCGCGTCGCACCAGCCCTGCGCCACGAGTGATTTGAACGCGGCGCGGCTCTTCGGCTGGATCAGCGCGTCCTTGTCCCATGATTTGGTCGGATAGATATCGAGCGCGGTCGGCGCGACGTTGTAGTCGCCGGCGAGCACGACCGGAATCTCCTGCTTGATGAATTTCGCGGCGTGCGATTTCAGCCGCCTGAACCAATCGAGCTTGTAGTCGAATTTCGGCCCGGGCTGCGGATTGCCGTTCGGCAAATAGATGCTGGTGACGACGATGCCGTTGACGGCGGCTTCGATATAGCGCGCCTCGCGGTCGCCGGAATCGCCGGGCAGCTGGTTGCGGATCAGCACGGGATCGGCGTTGCGCGCCAGGATGGCGACGCCGTTCCAGGTCTTCTGCCCGCGCCAGACCGCGCCGTAGCCGGCCTTGTCGATTGCGGCGTGCGGAAACTCGGCGTCGGTCGACTTCAGCTCCTGCAGCGCGACGACATCGGGTTTTGCCGCGCGCAGCCAGCGCAACAGATTGGGCAGGCGGCGGTTGACATTGTTGATGTTGAAGGTCGCAATTTTCATGGCAGAGGCGGCCGCATCATCGCCTGCGAAAGGCGGCTAGCTCGCGGCCGCAACCGCTGCGGCCTCCGCCGCGCCGCCCTTGTAGACCCGCGCATAGCGCGGACCGAGGCTGGTGAGGACTTCGTAGCCGATGGTGCCGAAATGGTGCGCGAGTTCGTCGACCGTGATGCCCTCGCCGATCAGCGTGGCCATATGGCCGCGCCGCGCGGCGTTCTTCTCGAGATCGGTGATATCGACGGCGATCAGGTCCATCGAGACGCGGCCGGCGATCGGGCAGCGCTTGCCGGCGACGATCACCTCGGCGCCGCGGGTGCCGTCATTGCTGCCGCCGGCGCGGAAATATCCGTCGGCATAGCCGGCGGAGACGATCGCGAGTTTCGTCGGCCGCCGCGCGGTCCAGGTGCCGCCATAGCCGACGGTCTCGCCTTTATCGATCGAGCGGATATGCACGATGCGGGCTTTCAGGTCGATCACGCCCTGCATCGGGTTGTCGGCTTCCGGCGTCGGATTGATGCCGTAGAGCCCGGCCCCCGGCCGCACCAGATCGAACTGGAACTGGGCGCCGAGGAAAATGCCGGACGAATTCGCCAGCGAGGCCGGCACGCCGGAGAACAGGCTCGCGATCTCCCGGAAGGCGGCGAGCTGCCTGGCGTTTTGCGGATGATTGAGCAACTCGGCGCAGGCGAGGTGGCTCATGACCAGCGTGATGCCGTGGTCGCCGGCATTGATGCGGGGAATGATGCCCTGCGCTTCCGAAATCGTGAGACCAAGCCGGTTCATGCCGGTGTCGATATGGATGCCGGCGCCGCCTTCCCAGCCCGAGCGGCGGCAGAACACGTCCCATTCGGCGAGTTCGTTGAGATCGCCGATCACGGGCCTGGCGTTGACCGCGGCATAGGCGTCGCCGCAGTTCTGGAAGAAGCCGTCGAGCACATAGATGGCAGCCGATGGCGCGGCGGCGCGGGCGGCGCGGGCCTCGTCCACGGTGGCGACGAAAAACGTCTTGCAGCCGGCGGAGGCCAGCGCCCGGGCGACCGGATCGAGGCCGCAGCCATAGGCGTCCGCCTTGATCACGCCGGCGCATTCGGCCGGCACCGCGGTTTTCTCGAGCTTGCGCCAGTTGGCGACGATGGCGTCGAGATCGACGGTCAGGACGCCGGTGGCGGGCGCGAGCGCCGCCGCCTGACTGGCCTCGGGCGACAGCAGCTCGCTGACCGATTTCGGGTCGGAGGCGATGTTCATGCCGCCGTTTTACGCGCGACCGTGCGGCGGTTCAACCGGGCAGCCCGCGTCAATAGGCCCGATCCGGAAGCTGGCCGTCGGGGGCGAGATCGCCGAACCGGGTGACGTTGGCCTCGAAGTGCAGTTCGACAGTGCCGGTCGGGCCATGGCGCTGCTTGCCGATGATGACTTCGGCCTTGCCGTGCGCGAGGTCCATCTCGGTCTGCCACTTCGCGTATTCCTCGGTGCCGGCGCGAGGTTCCTTGTTGGCGAGGTAATATTCCTCGCGGTAGACGAACATCACAACGTCGGCGTCCTGCTCGATCGAGCCGGATTCACGCAAGTCGGACAGTTGCGGACGCTTGTCATCGCGGTTTTCCACCTGGCGCGACAGCTGCGACAGCGCGATCACGGGAACGTTGAGCTCCTTTGCCAGCGCCTTCAGGTTGGTCGTGATCTCCGTCACCTCCTGCACGCGGTTGTCGTTGCCGCGCTTTCCCGAACCCGAAAGCAGCTGGATGTAGTCGATCACGATGAGATCGAGCCCCTTCTGCCGCTTCAGCCGCCGCGCCCGCGCGGTGAGCTGCGAAATCGACAGGCCGCCGGTTTCGTCGACATAGAACGGCAGCGACTGCAGCTCGATCGAATAATCGCGGATCTTCTCGAAGTCGGCTTCGCTGATGCCGCCGCGGCGGATCGAGCTCGAGGGAATGCCGGTGCGCTCGGCGATGATACGGGTGGCGAGCTGTTCGGCCGACATTTCGCAGGAGAAGAAGCCGACGACGCCGCCATTGATGGATTTCATGGTGCCGTCCGGCTGAACCTCGGCGCGGTGCGCCCGGGCGACGTT
>JBAUUA010000132.1:0-5994 GCA_049582465.1 Bradyrhizobium sp.
GCGCTGGATTGTCCGCTGAGCGGAACCGGCGCGCAGGCCAGGGTTCGCGATCTCATCGTCTATGCCAGCGGCGACAGCGATGCGATTGCACGGTGCAAGGACCTGTTCGCGGACTTCGCCAAGCAAAGCGCCGACCTCGGGCGGTACGGCAACGGCAGCCGGATGAAATTTATTGCCAATCATCTTGTGGCCATCCACAACGTCGCCACGGCCGAGGCCATGGTGCTGGCGGAACGCGCCGGACTCGATCCGAAAATGGTGGTCGACATGGTCGGCCCGGGGGCCGGCGGCTCGCGGATGTTTCAGATGCGCGCGCCGATGATGGTCGAAGGCGTCTACGAGCCCGCGACCATGAAGGTGTCGATCTGGAAAAAGGACATGGCCGTGATTGCGGAGTTCGCCGATGAGGTCGGCTGCGAGACACCGCTGTTTACGCTGACGCAGCCGGTCTATGCGCAAGCAATGGCGATGGGACTAGGCGAGCAGGATACGGCGTCCGTGTTCGAAGTCCTGAAGAAGACCATCGTCACGACGCCGAAATCGGCCGAACGCGATCCGAAATAGGTCATCCGCGATACCGCAGTGCATCAAAGATGCGCCCGCGGGTCTCCGAATCCCCTGCCACGAAAATATCCGGCGCGGCCAAGCCGACGACGTGGTTATCACTTGATCATTTAGGGCTTCCGTCGGATAAATCACCAACAATAAGAAAACAGACGGTATCCAGTTTGTAGCGTTCCGGGGAGGATCCAATGACGATATCGCGACGTCGATTTGTCGGCAGCGTGGCCGGCGCGGGTATCGCCAGCCTGGCGACCCCTCATCTTGTCTTCGCCCAGAACAGCGGACCGATCCGCATTGGATTGCTGGCGGCCAAGACCGGACCCCTGGCTTCCGGCGGCATCGACATGGACCTTTCCCTGACGATGTTCCTGAAGGAGCGCGACAACACGCTGGCGGGCCGCAAGGTCGAATTGATCGTCGCCGACACCGCCGGTGTCCCCGCCACCGCGCGCACCAAGGCGCAGGAGCTGATCGAAAAGAACAACGTCCATTGCGTCATTGGCCCGCTCGCCGCCTTCGAGGCGCTGGCGATCGCCGACTACCTCACCGAAAAGGAAGTCCCGACGCTTGGCGTTGCCGCGGCGGAGGATATGACCCAGCGGCACCCAAGCCCATGGTTCGTCCGCCTGACGTCGACCTCGGCCCAATGCGCCTATCCGCTCGCCGAATATTCCGCCAAGGAGCTGAAGTACAAAAAGATCGTCACCATCGCCGACGATTTCGCCTACGGACACGAGATGTGCGCCGGCTTCCAGCGCGCGTTCGAGGACAATGGCGGCAAGATCATCCAGAAGATCTTCACGCCGCTGGCGACGCCGGACTATGGCAGCTACGTCGCCCAGGTGAAGAGCGCGGACGCGATCTTCCTCGGCACCGCCGGCTCCAACGGCTTCCGCTTCCTTCGTCAATTCATCGAATACGGCCTGAAGGACAAGATGGCCGTGATCGGCGGTATGACCGCACTCGACGAATCCGTGCTCCGCAACATGGGCGATGAAGCGCTGGGGATCCTGACCACCAGCTGGTATTCGGCGGAACTGGACAATCCCCTCAACAAGGTGTTCGCGCCGGCGTTCCGCAAGGAATTCAAATACGACCCGGGCTATTACGCCGGAAGCACCTACGTGGCCGGCGAAGTGCTGGAAGCCGCGCTCAAGACCACCAAGGGAAATGCGGAAGACAAGAAAGCGCTGATGGCGGCGATCCGCGGCAGCAACGCCGATACGGTGCGCGGCGTCGTCAAATTCGACGAATTCGGCAATGCCACCGGCAACGTCTATATCCGCAAGGTGACAAGAAAAGACGGTCGGCTGGTCAATTCTGTCGTCAAGACCTATCCGGACGTCAGCCAGTTCTGGACCTATGACAAGACCGCGTTCCTGAAGAACCCGGTCTATTCGCGCGACTATCCGCCGGCAAAGAATCTGGAGCAATGATCCTGCTTCCGTTGCGGGGCAACGACGCGCGCAACTTTCCGGACGAGATCGGCAGACGATGCAGTTTTGGATCATCCAGGGTCTCAACAGCCTGTCGCTCGGTGGTCTGTTGTTCCTGCTGTCGTCGGGCTTCTCGCTGATCTTCGGCCTGATGAGGCTGGCCAACCTGACGCATGGCGCCTTCTTCATGCTCGGCACCTATTTCGGCGCCACGGCGCTGCGCTCGTTCAGCGGCCTGAACATCTGGGTGACCGCGCTCGGCGCCGGCATCGCGGTTGCGGCGATCGGCGGCCTGTTCGAGCGCCTGGTGCTGACCCGGCTGAAGGCCAATCCGCTTGGGCAGGTGCTGGTGACGCTCGGTATGTCCTTCATCATTTCCGACGCCTGCCTGTTGCTGTGGGGCGGAGACTCCATTCCGGTGCCGACGCCTCGCAACCTGCAATCCCCTACCCGGGTTTTCGGCTTCGTATTTCCGACCTATCGGCTGGTGCTGGTGGGATGCGCCATCGCGGCCGCGATCGCGCTGTATTTCCTGCTGGAGCGGACCCGGCTCGGCGCCATGATCCGCGCCGGCGTCGATGACCCCCAGATGGCCCGCGCGGTCGGAATCCCCGTCTCGAATCTGTTTACGATCGTGTTCTGTCTGGGCGCCGGGATCGCCGGCGCCGGCGGCGTGCTCGGCGGACCGATCCTGTCCGCCTATCCCGGGCTCGATGCCGACATGCTGCCGCTGGCACTGATCGTCGTCATCCTGGGCGGCATCGGAAGCCTGCTCGGTGCGTTCATCGGCAGTTTTGTTATCGGCTTCGTCTACACGTTCGGCACCGCGCTGTTTCCGGAACTCGCCTATATCATCCTGTTCCTGCCGATGATCGTCGTCATCGCCTTCCGGCCGCAGGGCCTGTTTGGACGCGTCGGCGCATGAAGTGGATTATCGCAGCGCCGCTGGCCGCCTTGCTCCTCGTACTGCCTTTCTTCGCAGGCGATTTCTACGTCAACCTGGCAAGCCAGATCCTGATCGCAGCGATCTTTGCGCTCAGCCTCAATCTGCTGGTCGGCTATGGCGGGATGACATCGCTCGGGCACGCCTCCTATCTCGGCGTCGCCGCCTATATCTCGGCGCTGCTGACCAGCCGGTATGGATTTGGCCACGGGTCGGCGGCCCTGATCTCGATTGGGGGCACCACCGCGATGGCCGCCTTCTTCGGCGTCATCGCGCTACGCGCTACGGGGCTCGGCTTCCTGATGATCACGCTGGCGCTGTCGCAGGTGCTGTGGGGGTTGGCCTATCGCATGTCCGGCGTGACCAATGGCGACAATGGCATTGCCGGGCTGACCCGGCCGATGCCGTTCGGCCTTTCGCTCGACAGCGCCGCCGCGTTCTACTGGTTCGCGCTGATCGTGGCGGCGTTCGCCTTCCTGATGATGGCGGTTTTCGTGTCGTCGTCGTTTGGATCGTCGTTGAAGGGGGTGCGGGATCAGCCGCGCCGGATGGCAGCGCTCGGCTTCAATCCCTGGATGATCCGCTGGATCACCTTCATCTATGCCGGCTTCTGGGGCGGCGTATCCGGCCTGCTCTACGTCTATTACAACAAATACATCCACCCGACCTCGCTCTCCACGACCAGTTCCGCCGAGGCCCTGCTCGGCGTGATCGCCGGCGGGTCGGGAACCCTGGGCGGTCCTGTCGTCGGCGCCGCGCTGGTGCTGCTGTTGAAGAACTATGCGTCCGCCTATATCGAGCGCTGGAACATGCTGCTCGGCCTGGTGTTCCTGTTCATCGTTCTGGTGATGCCGACCGGCATCGTTCCCGGCCTCGCCAGGCTGGCCACGGCATTCCGCAGGGGATCCCGATGACCCCGCTGAAATCCGATTACGCTCTTGAAGTCGTCAACCTGAAGAAGGCGTTCGGCGGCCTTACGGTTACGCACGACATATCGCTTGCAATAAAGCCGGGCGAACGCCGGCTGATCATTGGCCCGAACGGCGCCGGCAAGACAACGCTGTTCAACCAGATCAGCGGCGACCTGCGGCCGAATGCCGGCGCGATCAGGCTGTTCGGCACTGACGTCACATTTTTCACGCCCTACAAGCGCGCGCATTTCGGATTGTCGCGTACCTACCAGATCATCACGCTGTTTGCAGGCGACACGCTCCAACACAATGTCACGCTCGGCCTGCTGGGCTTGCGGCCGTCGCGCTGGCAGATGTGGCGGCCGTTGTCACATTACAGCGATATCGTGACCGACGCCCGCCGCACCCTCGATGCCGTCGGGCTTCTGCATCTGGCAGAACACCCGGTTTCAGATATTGCCTATGGCGAAAAGCGCCGGGTCGAGCTTGCGATGGCGCTGGCGCAAAAGCCGCGGGTGCTGTTGCTGGACGAACCGCTGGCGGGTCTTTCCAATACCGAACGATCCCAGGTGAAATCGCTGATCGCCTCAATCCCGCGACAGACCACGGTGATCATGATCGAACATGACATGGATACGGCGCTGGACCTTGCCGAGACCGTGACGCTATTGAATTACGGCCGCGTGATTGTCGATGGCGAGAGGGACGCCGTGATCGCAGACGAGCGAACGCGCGAGGTGTATCTTGGCGCCTGACGCACTCAGTCTCACCAACGTGCATGCATTCTATGGCGACAGTCATATCCTGCACGGCGTCAGCTTTTCGCTGGCTCCGGGCGGCGTGCTGGCGCTGCTGGGGCGCAACGGCGCGGGAAAGACCACCTGCATCTCCACCATCATCGGATTCCTGAGGCCGCGGGACGGAGAGATCAGGCTGTTCGGGGAACCGATCGGAGGGCTGAGCCCTGAACGCATCTCACACCTCGGCATCGGACTGGTGCCGCAAGGGCGTCGCATCTTTCCGTCGCTCACCGTTCGCGAAAACCTTGTGGTGGCGCAGCAGCGCGAGAGTGCTACGGACAAGCCATGGAATGTCGAGCGGATCTACACTATGTTTCCGCGGCTGCGCGAGCGTCACGCGCAAATTGCAGGCACGCTCTCGGGCGGCGAATTGCAGATGCTGGCCATCGGGCGCGCGCTGATGGGTAATCCGCGGGTTCTTCTGCTCGACGAGCCCTCGGAAGGCCTGGCGCCGTTGATCGTCGCGGAGGTCGGTCGCACCATCCGGCGCCTCAAGGAGGAAGGGCAATCCATCGTCCTGGTCGAACAGAACCTCCAACTGGCGCTCGATGTTGCGGATCAGGCGGTGATCCTCAACACCGGGCGCTGCGTGTTCGCCGGGGCCGGCGCCGCCCTCCTGAACAACGAAGAATTGATCGCGCAAAATCTCGGCGTGTTTCATGCTCACGAACCCAACCAGCCATCCAGAGATGAGGTCATAAAATGAAAATCGGCGTATGCGGAACTGGAAGAATGGGATCGGCGATCGCACAGCGATTGATGTCGGTCGGGCACGAAGTCGGGGTATGGAATCGCAACACTGCGAAGACGAAGCCTCTTGTCGATGCCGGCGCAAAGCTGTTTGAGTCGCCCGCGGAGCTCGTCGATGGCAGCGAAGTCACCATCGTGATGTTGCTGAACGATGCGGCGACCGAAGCGGTTTACGGCGCTCCGAACGGCATCCTGAAGGGCAAGCTCGCCGGCAAGCTCGTGATCGACATGAGCACGATCCGGCCCGAGACCATGAAAGCGAACGGCTCCAAAGCGCTGCAACAGGGCGCCGCGTTCGTCGAATGCCCGGTCGGTGGAAGCACGGCGCCGGCGAAAGAAGGCAAGCTGCTCGGCCTCGTCGGCGGGTCAAAGGCCGATGTCGCTCGCGCGATGCCGATCATGGAGCAGATGTGCCGCCGCGTCGAACATGTCGGCGACATCGGCACCGGCTCGATGATGAAACTCGCGGTCAACCTGCCGCTCCTGGTGTACTGGCAGGCGCTGGGCGAAGCCTTGACGATCTGCAAGCCGCTCAATCTTCCGGCCGACCGGCTGATCGACATCCTGACCGATACGTCGGGCGCGCCGAC
>JBAUUA010000133.1:0-1724 GCA_049582465.1 Bradyrhizobium sp.
GGCCAATGGCGGGGAGGGACAGCATGTCGATGTCTGCCTGCTCGACACCGTGATCGCCTCGCTGTCGCATTGGGCGCAGATCTACCTCGTCAACGGCAAGACGCCGCCGCGGCGCGGCACCTGGGGCAATGGCGGCATGCCGGCCGGCGTGTTCCGTTGCACCGACGGCGAGTTGATGCTGGTGGTCGGCAACGACGGACAGTTCGCGCGCACCTGCGCGGTGCTGGGTGCGCCCGAACTCGCCACCAATCCGAAATTCCTCAAGAACAACGATCGCGTCGTTCACGGCAAGGAAATCATGGCGATCTTCGCCGGCCTGTTCCTGAAGAAATCCGTGGCCCATTGGCTGGAAGAACTGGAGAAGGCCGGCGTGCCATCCGGACCGATCAACAATTTCGAGCAGGTGTTCGCCGACCCGCATGTGCGCTCGCGCGGCATGGAGATCAAGGTCGACCATCCCTTCGAGCATGCGCTGTCGCTGATCCGCAATCCCCTCACATTTTCCGGAACCCCGGTGAAGGAATATCGCGCGCCGCCGCTGTTGGGCGCGAACACCCGGGAGGTGCTGGGATCGCAGCTCGGCTACGACGATGCAAAACTCGAGGTGCTGAAGCAGCAGGAGATCATCTAGCCGGATCGGCTGCCTCGGACTGCGCCAACGCTTCCATCGCGCTCGAAGCATGGCCGCCGCGGCGCGTGCTAGTCGTTCGGTCTCCGATCAATCCGGGCCGAAGGAAATGCCATGAAGCGAGAAGCCATCAGCGTCGAGCCGATCTCCTCCTATCTGGCGAAATGGAATGCGCCGGTCTCGCCGGTGACGCGCGGGAACGGCATGGTGTTCGTCTCCGGCCTGCCGCCGTTCGATCCGAAGACCGGCGAGATCCTGCCGGTGCCGATCGAACGGCAGACCGAACTGGTCCTGGAGCAGATGAAACTGTGTCTGGAGACCGCGGGCACCAGCCTTGCGAACGTCATGAAGTGCAACATCTACTGCACCTCGGCGAAACACTTCGCGAGCGTGAATGCGATCTACGCGCGCTATTTTCCCCAAGATCCGCCGGCGCGGATTTTCGTCTGTGTGCCGGAATGGACCGGGCCGTTCGATATCGAGATCGACTGCGTCGCAATGGCCTAGCCGCCGCGGGATACTCGCCTCCTCACATGGTCGTTAGTGCATTTTTTCCGGCAACGCCGAGCATTGCGAGCGGGCCGACGGTCGGGCTAGGGTGCGGCGGTCGGCCGCCTTGCGGCCAAGTGCTCCCGACGGAGGGGATATGACGATTGCAGCGCGCTCCAACGACTTGAATTCGGCGACGCCGATCCACAGTGATATCCGCGGGAATTGGACCGGAGCCGAGGCGCTGGCGCTGTACGAGGCTCCCTTCAACGATCTCCTGTTTCAGGCGCAGACCATCCACCGCCGGCATTTCGATCCCAACAGAGTGCAGCTCAGCCGGCTGCTCAGCATCAAGACCGGCGGCTGCCCCGAGGATTGCGGCTATTGCAGCCAGTCGAGCCATCATGAATCCGGCCTCAAGGCCTCCCGCCTGATGGAGGTGGAGCGTGTGCTGGCCGAGGCGCGCAAGGCGCGCGACGCCGGCGCCACCCGCTATTGCATGGGCGCGGCCTGGCGCAGCCCCAAGGACCGCGACATGGATGCGGTGGTCGCCATGGTCGAGGGCGTCAAGGCGCTCGGCATGGAGACCTGCATGACGCTCGGCATG
>JBAUUA010000134.1:0-3984 GCA_049582465.1 Bradyrhizobium sp.
GCTTCCACGACAAGGTGAAGGCGGCAACCGAGCGCGCGATTCAGGAAGCGACCGGCGTCAAGGGCGAGGTCACCTGCCGCTTCACCCACCTCTATCCGGACGGTCCCGCGCCCTATTTCTCCTTCCACGCGCTCGGCCGCCATGGCGCGCTGCTGACGCAATGGCAGGCGATCAAGAACGCGGCGAGCGACGCGCTGATCGAGGCCGGCGGCACCATCACCCATCACCATGCCGTAGGCCGGGATCACCGGCCCTGGTACGACCGCCAGCGGCCGGAGCTGTTCGCGGCCGCACTTCGCGCGGCGAAGAGGGAGCTCGATCCGCAGGGCATGCTCAATCCGGGTGTGCTGATCGATCCCTGAGATCCGGGCCGTGTGGACAGCAATGGCCTGCGCTGTAATCTCGGGAATCTCCGACACGGAGCGCAGCGTTCGATGGCAGACATCTGGACTCGCAAATCCACCGCGGAGCTGTTGAGCGAAGCCGCGCTAGGCGACGAAGCCGACGGCGAGGTGCGCGGGCTGAAGCGGACGCTGTCCGCCCTCAACCTCGTCGCGCTTGGGGTGGGCGGCATCATCGGTGCGGGCATTTTCGTGCTGACCGGACACGCCGCCGCGGCGAACGCCGGCCCCGCGGTCGCGCTGTCGTTCCTGCTCGGCGCAGTTGCCTGCGCTTTCGCAGGCCTCTGCTACGCCGAAATGTCGTCGACGGTTCCGATCAGCGGCAGCGCCTATACCTACGCCTATGCCACGCTCGGCGAGCTGATCGCATGGATCATCGGCTGGGATCTGATCCTCGAATACGCGGTTGGCGCCACCACCGTCGCCATCGGCTGGTCCGGATATGTCGTCAGTCTCGTCAGGGATTTCGGCATCGATCCGCCGACGCGATTTGTCTCCTCGCCCTTCATTTACGATGCGGCCAAGCACGCCTGGTCGTCCACCGGTGCGATCCTCAACGTGCCGGCGGTCGTGATCATCATCCTCATCACGGCGCTCCTGGTCGTCGGCATCCGCGAGACAGCGCGATTCAATAACTTCATCGTCGCGGTCAAGCTCGTGGTGATCGCGCTGTTTGTGGTCTGCACCCTTCCCGCTTTCAATACGGCGAACTGGGTCGCGGCCAGCAATCCGATGGGCGATTTCATCCCGCCCAACGCCGGTGTCGGGATGTACGGCTGGTCGGGCATCGCGCGCGGCGCGGCGGTGGTGTTCTTTGCCTATATCGGCTTTGATGCCGTCTCGACGGCCGCGCAGGAGGCCAAGAGCCCGATGCGGGATATGCCGATCGGGATTCTCGGCTCGCTCGTCATCTGCACGGTGCTGTATGTCGTGGTCAGCCTGGTGCTCACCGGCATCGTCCCCTTCGACAGACTGAACGTGCCCGATCCGATCGCGGTCGGGATCGATGCCGCGGGCGTCGGCTGGCTCTCGCCGTTCATCAAACTCGGGATCGTGTTCGGCCTGACCTCGGTCATTCTGGTGATGCTGCTGGCGCAGCCGCGGATTTTCCGGGCGATGGCGCATGACGGCCTGCTGCCGCCGGTGGCCGCCGAAATTCATCCGACGCTGCGCACGCCCCACATCGCCACGATCTCGACCGGTGCGGTGGTGGCGGTGCTGGCAGGCCTGCTGCCGATCGGGCTGGTCGGCGAACTCGTCAGCATCGGGACGCTGTTCGCCTTTGCTGTCGTGTCGCTGGGCGTCGTCGCGTTGCGTATCACCGAACCGGACCTCAACCGCCCGTTCAGAGCGCCGGCGATCTGGCTGGTGGGACCGGCGGGTGCGGCGACCTCGATCTTCCTGATGTTCAGCCTGCCGGTCGACACCTGGGTCAGGTTGGCGGTCTGGCTCGCAATCGGGCTCGTGATCTATTTCGGCTATGGCGCGCGGCACAGCCGGATCAGGGCGGCGGAGGCATAACGCATGTCCAATCCCCAATTCTCCATGCGCCGCATGCTGTTGGCCCTGTTGCTGCTTCTGCCGTTGCAAGCCGCCGCCGGCGAGCCGCTGTGGCAGACGCTGCCGCCGACGCCCCCTCCCGTCCGGGGCGAGCACAGCGGCCACGCCAAGGTGAACGGCATCAGCCTTTATTATGCGACGATCGGCCGGGGTCCGCCGGTGGTGCTGCTGCACGGCGGGCTGTCGAACTCCGACTATTGGGGCAACCAGGTCAAGGCGCTCGCCCCGCACCACACCGTGATCGTCGTGGACAGCCGCGGCCATGGCCGCAGCACCCGCGATGCCCGGCCCTACGGCTACGATCTGATGGCCGATGACGTCGTCGCCCTGCTCGACACCCTGCATTTGGCCAAGGCGGACGTGGTCGGCTGGAGCGATGGCGCCATCCTCGGCCTCGATCTCGCCATTCGCCATCCCGACCGCGTCGGCAAGGTGTTTGCGTTTGCGGCCAACACCTTGACGTCCGGCGTTCAGGAAGGCGTCGAGAAGAACCCGACCTTCGCCCGCTTCATCGCCCGCGCGGGCGGCGAATACGCCAAACTTTCCGCGACACCAAAGGACTATGACGCCTTCGTCGCCCAGATCAGCAAGATGTGGGAGAGCGAGCCGAACTGGACCGACGATCAACTGCGGTCGATCCGCTCGCCCGTGCTGGTGGTGGACGGCGACCATGACGAGGCGATCAAGCGCGCGCATACCGAATATATCGCCGCCATGATCCCCGGCGCCGGACTTTTGATCCTGCCCAACACCAGCCACTTCGCCTTCCTGCAGGACCCCGTGCTGTTCAACGCGGCGCTGCTGCATTTCCTCGGCGACCGCTAGCCGGGCCGATAGGCGGTTTTTCGCCGCATAAGACCGAAGGTGTCGGGGTAGCTGGCTGGGGCGGGAGGATTCGAACCTCCGTATGGTGGAATCAAAATCCACTGCCTTACCACTTGGCGACGCCCCAAAAGCTGTCTGGAAAGCGGGGCTGCCTTCGCGCCCTGCGGATTCCCTTTCGGCCCCGCCGGTCTATAGAGGGAGTTGAGCCATTTCAACAGGCTGGAGCCGGGAATTCCGGTTGAATCGG
Organism: Bradyrhizobium sp.; assembly: GCA_049582465.1. GTDB lineage: Bacteria > Pseudomonadota > Alphaproteobacteria > Rhizobiales > Xanthobacteraceae > Bradyrhizobium. Next base: position 3,034 of record JBAUUA010000134.1, read on the forward strand.
CCCCACATCCCCTCTCTTTATATTCAGGTGACACTTCACCTGAAATGCGTGCTTTTTCGTCCGGAACCGCCCTCCTTCCCGGTCCCGCGGGGCCCGATTTCGGCCCCCTGAGAGTTGAGAGATCAACGGTTTCGTGGGAAGACCTCCCACTCACCGCCAGATGCGAGACATCACGATGACCTACCGCGCGCCGATCAACGATATGCTGCTGGCCCTCAACCATGGCGCGGGCCTCGAGGCCGCCGTGAAGGCCGGCCATTACGGCGACTTCGACGCCGATATTACGGCAGCCGTGCTGGAGGAAGCCGGCAAATTCGCCTCCGACGTGCTGGCGCCGCTCAACCGCGTCGGCGACGAGCACGGCATCACGCTCGATGCCGGCAAGGTCACCACCGCGCCGGGCTGGCCCGACGCCTACAAGCGCTGGACCGCGGCCGGCTGGAACGCGGTATCGGGCTCCGAGGCGTTCGGCGGCCAGGGCCTGCCGCTCGCGATCAACGCGGCCTGCACCGAAATCTGGAGTTCGTCGAACATCGCCTTCGGCCTCTGCCCGCTGTTGACGCTGAGCGCGATCGAGGCGCTCGAGGCCCATGGCAGCGACGAGCTGAAGAAGGTTTATCTGGCCAAGCTGATCTCCGGCGAATGGCCCGGCACCATGCAGCTCACCGAGCCGCAGGCCGGCTCCGACGTCGGCGCGCTGCGCACCCGCGCCGAGCGCGCTCCCGACGGCAGCTACCGCATCAAGGGCACCAAGATCTTCATCACCTATGGCGAGCACGACATGAGCGACAACATCGTGCACTTCGTGCTGGCCCGATTGCCCGACGCGCCCGCGGGCACCAAGGGCATTTCGCTGTTTTTGATTCCGAAATTCATGGTCAATGCCGACGGCTCGCTCGGCGCGCGCAACGACATCTACGCCAGCGGCATCGAGCACAAGCTCGGCATGCA
>JBAUUA010000135.1:0-15053 GCA_049582465.1 Bradyrhizobium sp.
GACCGAGACCCGGCGGGGCCGCCGGGCGTTCCTGCTCAATCTGTTCGGATTCTAGAGTCCGGATTGCAGAGGGAACGACGCCGATGACCGCCCTGATCTCCATCCCGCATCTGGTTCTGATCCTGTCCCTGCTCGTGTCATTGGCGGCGCGGGCGGGCGTCCCGAGAAGCCCGTGCCTCGCAGCGCGCGTGCTGTTGCTGCTCGCGAGCGTCGAGAACAGCGCGGCGCTGGCGGACTGGATGATCGGCACGGCGGTCGCATGGCTGCCGATCCGCGAGAGGATCGCGCACTGCCGCGCGATGTTGTCGCAGCCTGCCGCGCCGCGACGGCCATGAAAAACGCGGCGGGATTGCTCCCGCCGCGCCATTTCTTGAAACTCGCTGGTCCAGGGCTGAGAGCGCCCCGATGCCGAACGCAAAGACGTTCAGCGGGCGATCCCAGCGAGGTGACAGCGCTTGGTAAAAGACACTGGATCACCTCCTTTCATTGTTGATGGAAAGCTTAGTATAGGCATCGAATCAGCCGCTGTTAAGGGTGTTCCGGCGCGGGGATGCCGGAACAAGACCTTTACGCGCCGAACCCTGCATGACCGGTTGAGGCCGCCAGCGCGCCGTGATAGTTCATCGCCAGATGCGGGTGTAGCTCAATGGTAGAGCAGCAGCCTTCCAAGCTGAATACGAGGGTTCGATTCCCTTCACCCGCTCCAAATAATCCGATGCTCGTCGGTTGCTACTTTTGCTGAACACGGTTCAGATAATCGATAACAGCGAGGATGCGTGTTCGCACGACGACTTCCGGGTTTTGCTCCGGCCCGGCCAACCTCCAATAATACGGATCGACATTGTGAGGCAGGTTGACGATCGGGTTGAATCGTTCCCCCCAGATCGGCATTTCACGCGTGCCGTGAGCGGGAATTTTCTTCGAACCATACAGGGTTTCAAAAAGAGCCTGCGTGGGAAAAACCCCGTTGTTGTTCTTCGCCAAGATCGTCAGATCGGGAGCCGGTGTCTTGAGCTGGTCGCTGACCGGTCCCTTGCCCTTCGCATCAGCGCCATGGCAACTCGCGCATGACGACTGAAATTCTGACTTGCCGATGTCGACGTCTTCAGCCTGAGCCGCAGCAGCGAAACCCGCGGCAAGGCCGGTGATTATCAACCATTTTACACCACATTTTATCATGTCGCGCTCCGGCACTGGCTGGAAAGATCTCAATACTAGCCGCTTTGCCCCCCGGACAGGTTGACGCACGTCAACACCGGCTTGCGGGCTCATGAAGGCTGTCTTGCGCGGCTGGAGCGGAAGCGCGGATATCGTCGCGCCCGTCGCTGGCCCGCCGCGGCGTGACACCGTCAGTTCTCCATCGCCTCATAGATCAGCTGCTTTACTGCCTTCTGAATGCGCTGGCGCTCCGAAGGGGTCTGCTCCAGCAAAACGAAGAACATGTCCTGCTTTCGGTCGATCACGAAATAGCAGCCGCTGGCGCCGTCCCATTTCAATTCGCCGAGATCGCCAGGCGGCGGCGGTTTGGCGTTGCCGGGATCGGTGCGCACGGCGAGGCCGAGCCCAAAGCCGAAGCCGTCGCCGGGAAAGTAGAAATAGTCCCGCTCGACGCCCGAACCCGGCCCGACCTGATCCGTCGTCAGCAGCTTGAACGCCTTGGGACTGAGAATCGTCTTGCCCTCGTATGTGCCGCCGTTGAGCAGCATCTGCGCATAGCGCGCGTAGTCCGCCATGGTCGAGACCATGCCGCCACTGGCGAACATCATCTTCTTCGGAACGGTCGGATTGTTCTCCCGCCCGACCCGGAAATCGCTGTCGTTCGGCATCGGCTGGGCGAGCAGTTTCTGCTTTTCCGGGTCCGTTACGAAGAAGCCGGTGTCCTTCATGCCGAGCGGATCGAGCAGCTCCTGCCTGTCGACATCGATCAGAGACTTTCCTGACACGATTTCCATGATCCGCGCCAAAACGTCGGTGGAATGGCCGTATTGCCAGAGCGCGCCCGGCTGATTGTGCAGCGGCAGTTTTGCGATCCGCTCGGCAAACTCGGCGAGGTCGTAATCGCCGGCATAGATATCGGCAGCCTTATAGGCCTTGCGGACCAGGCTATCGCCATAGAAACCGTAGGTGATTCCGGAGGTCTGGCGCATCAGGTCGAGCACGGTCGGCGGCCGGTTCGGCGGCACCAGGTCGAGCGTCTTGGTACCGTCGTCCGCTTTCTTCTCGACGCCGACCTTCACGTTTGCAAAGGACGGAATGTATTTTGCGATGGGGTCGTCGAGCGAGAATTTGCCTTCATCGAGCAGCTTCACCGCAACGACGCTGGTGATGGCCTTGGTCATCGAGAACAGGCGGAAGATCGTCTGGTCGGTGATCGGCGCCTTCGACACCACGTCCTGCACGCCGAAGGATTCGTGATAGACGGGCTTGCCGTGCTGCTGGATCAGCAGGATCGCTCCGGGAATTTTGCCGGTCGCCACTTCGTTACGGAAGAACTCGCCGAGCTTTGCCAGCTTGTCCTGGTTGAAATGTGCCCCGGCGGGAATTTCAAAAGTCCCCTCGGCCCAGGCCGAAGGTGCAGCCACGACCAGCAGCGCGCCACAGGCAAGCGATCGCAACGCCTGAAATGGTTTCATTACCCTCTCCCGGTTTTGCCCGAGCTTAGCGTCCTGCTCAATCGGCACAAGGGCCGCCGAATTGCACAAAGCGGAAGGTCAGAGCGAAGGTTGCGGCCCAGGGCGAGCCAGGACGTAGACGGCGACGAGGGCCGCAGCAAAGCCTGAAGCCGCGCCGATGCCGAGCGCCCAGCGCGGCCCGCAATGATCGGCCACCCATCCGACGATCGGTGCTCCGATCGGCGTGCCTCCGAGCGCGATCCCGACGCGCAGCGCCATCACCCGCCCGCGCATCGACGGCTCGGTCGAGAGCTGCATCAGGCTGTTCGTGGTGTTGGTGAACGTCAGGGCGGCCACCCCGATGACGACGAGCGCGCCGGCAAAGAACCAGTAGCTCGGCGCAATGGCGGCCAGCATACAGCCGAGCCCGAAGACCGCGGCGCCGACCAGCAGCAAGCCGAACCGGGGCCTGTCACGGCCGGCGCCCAACAGCGCGCCCGCCACCGTGCCGATCGCCATGAGCGACGACAGCAGGCCATATCCGCGGGCGTCGGCGTGAAAGACACTGACCGCCATGGTCGAGATGAAAATCGGGAAGTTGAGGCCGAAGGTCCCGATCAGGAACAGCATGGCGAGGATCGCCTTGAGGTCCGGGCGCCCCCACACGTAGCGGAGCCCTTCGGTGAAGCCGCCCCTGGCCCGGTGCGCCCTGGCATTCGGACGAAGCTCGGCGACGCGCAGGAACGCAAGCGAGATCAGCACCGCGACGAAGGAGGCGCCGTTGATCAAAAAGGCCCAGCCGGTGCCGATCGCGGCGATCACCACACCCGAGACGGCCGGGCCGATCATCCGTGCGGCGTTGAACGAGGTCGAGTTGAGCGCCACAGCATTGTGCAAGTCTTCATCCCCGACCAGTTCGGCGACGAAGGTCTGGCGCACCGGCGCATCGAACGCGGCGGCACTGCCGAACAGGAAGGCGAAGACGTAGACGTGCCAGAGCTGGACGACGCCGGCGACGGTAAGCGCGCCCAGTACCAGAGCGAGAGCGCCCATCGTCGCTTGTGTGGCGATCAGCAGCTTGCGCTGATTGAAATGGTCGGCGGCGAAGCCGGTCCAGGGCAGGAGAAGGAACTGCGGCCCGAACTGCAGCGCCATGACCAAGCCGACGGCCGAGGCGTCGTGATGGGTGAGCTGGGTGAACACCAGCCAATCCTGGGCCGTCCGCTGCACCCAGGTGCCGGCATTGGAGACGAAGGCGCCGGTTGCCCAGACCCGGTAGTTGAAACCTCGCAGCGATCTGAAGACGCCCGTAAAGGGAGCCTTCATGGCTGCTTCGGCTGATTGCCGCCGTGGAAGCGGCCAAAGTGCCGGGCGCAAAAAAGCGCGATCAGGAGCGCGCCGGTGCCGCATGCAAGGACGTCGCCTGTGTTCCTCAATTCAAAATCACCGACCCGGCAGACGAGGACATAGCCGACGACGATATTGAAAAAGCCCCACAGGACGTTGACGGTCGAGGAAGAGAGTCCTTGTCCCGGCGGCTTGGCGAACGGGCTCTGAAACGGCCTGCCCATCATGCCGCTGACGAAATGGGGGATCGCGTTCGCAAGGAAGGCGCCACCAAAGAAATAGGACAGGAGCGGGAGCCACGGCATCTCAGGCGCTCCTGGTCGGCAGAAGATCGATGATCTCTTGGCTCGTGCCGGTCTCGCCGAGCCGCGGGAAGACGTTCCTGATGCTGTAGTCGTGTGCCTCGGGACGCCTGTCGGTCATGGCGTCGACGGCGAGGGTGACGTTGAAGCCCTGCTCATAGGCCTGTCGCGCCGTCGACTCGACGCCGGTTCCGGTGGCCACGCCCGCGATGACTACCTGGGTGACGCCCCGTGCCTTCAACCGGGCTTCAAGATCGGTGCTGGCGAAGGCGCCCCAGGTCCGCTTCGTCAACACGATATCGCTGGGCTGTCGATTTAGCTCCGGGATGAGGTCGGTCCACCCATCCGGACGGGGACCCGTTTGAGGCGGCTGCTCCGTCCGGCCTGACGCTCCACCGGCGACGTTGATGAGCGCGACAGGCAGGCTTTGCGCGCGGAAGGCGTCGGCCAACGCCCGAGCCCGCTCGATGATGTCGCCAATCGGGTGGATGACAGGAAGACCGACGATGCCCTTCTGCAGGTCGACGATGATCAGGGCGGTATTCCGATCGAGTGTGGTCAGCGCCATGGCATCTCCTTTTCGAAATTCAGGACGGGTTCGATCGGGCGCGAGCCCCACGAGCCGCCGTCAATCGTCGACGAGCCGCTTGAGCAGTCCGACAGCTTCCGCAAGCCTGTCTTGCTCGTCCGGCGCAAGACGCGCCTGGAGCATGCGGGTCAGCCAGTCCTGGCGCGCGGCGCGCCCTTCCTCGACCCATTTGTGACAGGCGTCCGTGAGCGAGAGCAGGGTCTGTCGTCCGTCCGTCGGGTCTGGCGCGCCACTCACCAGGCCTGCGCTCTCCAGCGCGGCGACGACCGGGCCCATTGATTGCGGACGCATTCCCTCCGCCCGGGCAAGGCTCGACGCCGTGGCGGGACCGTCCTTCTCGAGGCGAAGCAGCACCGACACCTGGGAAGGTGTCAGGTCGCCACCATGCGCCTGCTCGCGCAGCCGGCGCTTCAGCTTGCCCATCAGGGTGCGGAGGTCCTGCGCCAGGTCTGAGGCGCGCATGGCTTGGGAATTATCCGGCTGATCGTTCATGTCAGCCTGATACCAGATATGAAGACCATCTGTAAAGTTAAACTTATCAGTTTATCTTAACATATGGCGCGTGATGTCGAAGATGCGGCGCCCCCGGCGGCGTGAGCCGGCGTCGCGAATGATAAAGAAGAAATTAATATCGTCGCCTTAGCTTCGCTCCCCATGAGCGACCAGGTTATCCGCAGCGCGGCAAAACCGTTCCCGGCGCGTGCGGCGTTGCCGTGGCTCGTGGGCGCGGTCGTCTATGCTCTGCTGCTGGCGCTCGCGCCGCGGCTGCTCAGCGATCCCGACAGCTATTCTCATATCGCCGTGGGGCGCTGGATCCTCGCGCATGGCGGCGTGCCGTCGAGCGACCCGTTTTCCTTTTCCATGCACGGCGCGCCCTGGATCACTTTCGAATGGCTGTCGGAAGTGATTTACGCGGCGGTATATGGGCTTTCCGGCTGGGCCGGCGTGGCGGCGCTGGCGGCGGCGGCGGTCGCGCTCGCCGCCGGTCTCTTGACGCGCTGCCTGCTGCGCGAGCTTTCGCCGACACCGGCGCTGCTCATGGTGGTCGCGGCGGTAACTCTGCTGGCGCCACATATTCTGGCGCGGCCGCACGTGCTGATGCTGCCGATCATGGTGGTCTGGGCGGCGGCGCTGGTGCGCTGCATGGACCGGCAGGCACCGCCGCCTTATTGGGCGCTGCCGCTCTTGATCCTGTGGGCCAACCTGCATGGCAGCGTGGTGCTCGCGCTCGGACTGATCGGGCCGGCCGTGCTCGAGGCGCTACTGGACACCAAGCGAAGCGAATGGCCGGCCGTGCTCAAGCGCTGGCTGCCGTTCTCGGCGCTCGCGGTCGCCGCGTGCTGCCTGACGCCTTACGGGCCGGAGCCACTGCTGATGCCGCTCACGACCCTCAGCGCCGGCCATGCGCTCAACTGGATCGGGGAATGGCGGCCGCAGGATTTCGGCCATGTCGGCGCCTTCGAATTGCTGCTGCTGGCGGGCCTCTTCGCGCTGTCGCGCGGGGTGACGCTGCCGGTGGTGCGGGCGCTGGTGCTGCTCGGCCTGATCCATTTTGCGCTGGCGCAGGTGCGCAATGCAGACCTGCTGGCGATGCTGGCGCCGCTATATCTGGCGGCGCCGCTGGCGCGGCTGTTCGGCGCAGGCGCCGAGGATGACGCGGCCGTGTCGGTGCGCGGCCTGAACCTCACGGCCCTGGGCGTGATGATCTTGGCAACCGCGCTGGCGCTGGTACGCGACGTGCGTCCGGCGCCGCATAACACACCGGACGCAGCCGTGGCCGGCGCCGGTCTCGCCAGGGCCGGACCGGTGCTCAACGATTATTCCTTCGGCGGCTATTTGATCTTCGCCGGTATTCCCACGTTCATTGACGGCCGCAGCGAATTGTACGGCGGCCCTTTCATCGAGCGCTACAACCGCGATATATCGCTCGCGGACCTGCGCGATTTTCTCGTCCTGCTCGACCAGTATAAATTCGGGGCCACGCTGCTCGCGCCGGACACGCCGGCGGTGGCGCTGCTCGACCGCCTGCCGAACTGGCAGCGCGTCTATAGCGACGACGTGGCCGTGGTGCACAAGCGGCGGGATGCGCCGTTGAAATAGCTCAGGCGGTGCCAAAAGCGGCGTATTGCGCGCCGAACGGTACGTCGCCCAGAGCGCCCTCAACGCGGCGCGCCGACTTCGTTTCCCACGGCAACAGCAGGAAATGGCGCGCGCCGATCTCGCGCAAGCCGCCGGCAGCCATCAATTTCCGCGCCCGGCCGGCGGCAAACAATACGGCGTCGCGGTCGAATTCGCAGCGCGCGACGGCAAGCCGGGTCAGCGGATTGAACGGATTGTGCTCGATGATGCAGATGAGGCCCCCGGGCCGCACCACGCGCCGCATCTCGTTCATGAAATGCGTCCAATCGGCGGGCACGACGTGGTGCAGCACGCAGATCGCGGTCGCCATATCGAAGCCGGAATCGCCGAAGGGAAAGCTCTTGCCGTCGAAGACCTGGTAGTCAACGTCGCGGTTTTCGGCCCGCGCCTGCGCGATGCAGGCCGAAGAAACGTCGATGCCGCTCAAGCGGCTGACCATGCCGCGCAGCAAAGGATGAAGGCTGCCGACGCCGCAGCCGACGTCGAGCATGGCGGGCTTCTGCGGCCCGAGCCGCCGCGCGATCAGGTCGCGGAGCAGGTCGGCTTTGGCACGCATGAAAAAGCTGTGTGGCAGGCCGGAGAAGTCGATCGAGGACTGGACGACCTCCTGGTAGTTGCGGCGGTAGTTGTCGAAGAGTTCGGCCATATGCATGGGTCTATTCGTGCACGGCGTGCAGCGCGGGCGCAGCCTGGTCGCGTTCGAAGCCGAGACGCTGCTGCACCACATAGAGCGGGCGGCGCTTCACCTCGGCATGGATGCGGCCGACGTAAAGTCCGACGATACCGGTCATCAGCATGTTCATGCCGCACAGCAGCGACAGGATGATGATGGTCGAGGACCAGCCCGCGACCAGATGGCTGTCGTTGCTCATCCACAATGCCACGACCCAGCCGCCGTAGAGCAGCGCCAGGCCCGACACCGCAAGCCCGCACCAGATCGCCAGCCGCAACGGCGCGTCGGAAAAGCCGAGCGCGGCGTGAACGGCGAGCCGCGCCATCTTGAGCAGCGGATATTTGGTTTCGCCGGCGGCGCGTTCGAGGCGATGGAACGCCACTTCGGTCTGTCGGAAGCCGAGCCATGCGATCATGCCGCGCACGAAACGGTCCTGCTCCGGCATCTGGCGCAGCGCGTCGAGCACCTTGCGGTCGATCAGGCGGAAGTCGCCGACGTCGGCGGGGATGCCGACCGAGGACATGCTGCCGAGCATCCGGTAGAACAGATGGGCGGTGGCGCGCTTGAAGCGGCTTTCGCCGGCGCGCGACAGACGGCGCGCATAAACGACGTCGTAGCCTTCCTTCCATTTGGCGATCAGCTGCTCGACGATCTCGGGCGGGTCCTGCAGATCGGCGTCCATGACGACGATCGCCTTGCCTTGCGCCGCGTCCATGCCGGCGGTGATGGCGATCTGGTGGCCGAAATTGCGCGACAGGCCGATATAGCGGATGCGCGGGTCGCGCCTGGCGAGCGCCTGCAGCACGATGGGGCTGGAATCGCTGCTGCCGTCGTCGACGAAGATCGCCTCCGCCGGCTCGTCAAGCCGGGCGAGCAGCAGGTCGAGCCGGCGCAGCAGCACCGGCAGCACGGCTTCCTCGTTGAACACGGGGATGACGATGCTGAAGCTGATCGGCTTGGAATCGGCCGCCATGTGAGGGGTTCCACTCCGTTGAATGGGCGGAGTCTAGAACACCGATGGTTAAGGGGGCCTTGCCGCAACCGTCAGGGACGGGTCCGGATTGAAGGCGTTTTCGGGCGGTTTTCACCGGTTCGCGCCGGCAACACCCAGATGTCACGGAAGCCGGCACGCCGCGAACTAGGGCGTGCGGCGGATCCTGTAGAGAACGAACCGCCGCGAGGTGTCCAATTCCTCCAGCAGATCCGGCAGCGGGTTTTGCACGCGCGGGCCGAGCACATAGAGATAGTTGTAATCGCGGTACCAGCTGCGGATGAAAGGCGGAACGTCCGACGAGGTTTGGCCGGCCGCAATCGCGGCCAGCACGCGGATCGGCATCGGCCCGCCATAGGGCAGGGCGAGACGGCGGGCGGCGGCGCGCGGCTGTACCGGCTGCTTGCCGACTTCCGTGAACAGGTTCGGCAGGAAGGCATTGGCGTAATGCACCGCCAGCGTCGGCGCATAGGTCATCGGATACAGCGTGAGATCGTTGAACGGCGGATCCTCGCCGCCACCGCTGCTGCCGACCAGCACCAGTGAACCGGGGTCGATCTTGTGAAACGACTCGATGATGGCGGCGTAATCCGCGCGGTAGGACAGCCAGACCGTCAATACGACGGCGAGATTGGCGAGCGTGATGCCGCCGACAACCGTGAGCGCGGCAAGTGTCCATCGCCGGCCGGGCAGTGACCACATGCAGAAGGCCGGGAGGATCAGGGCCGCCGCGGGGATGACGCGGAGGTCGACAAACGAGGTGCCAAGCAGCATCGAGGGAATGGCGAGATAAAGCAGCGCAAAGCCGCCCGCGAGCCAGATCCCGGCCGGCGCGAGCCTTAGTGCGCCGCGCCGGGCCGCGACATACAGCAACGCCATCAGCGCCAGCATGCTCGCCGCCGAAACCGTCAAATTGTAGCCGTTCATGATGCGAAACAGCCAGATCGGCTTGAATTCGAGAGCCCAGATCGTGCCCGCGCTTCCGATCGAGCCGGCGGTCGATCGCATGACGGCGAACAGCGCCGCCACTGGAACGGCGAGCACCACGAGCCGCAGCGCGGTGTTGCGATACGATACTTTGCGGTCGTGGGCGCGCCACAGCTCGTGGAAGCCAAGCGTTGCGCCATAGATGCCGAGCGCAAAGAAATGCGCCGTAAACAGCGCGGCGACGAAAACCGCATTGACGATCAGGCGCACCGGCCATGCGCGCTCCGCCACGGCCAGATAAGCGGCGATGGCCCAGAGCGCGACGCCCAGGCCGAACTCGAAATTGACGAAGCCCCAGCTGAACGGCAGGCAGTAAAGGAACATCAGCGCCGCAAAGCCGGCGAGCTGGACACGCCCCTTCACGACACGTTCGAGCAGAAGCGCGCCGCCGACGATCAATAATTGGCTCAGGAGCAGAAACAGCCGGGTGGCATTTTCGACGCTGATCAGCCGCGCCAGCTGCGGAACCAGCAGATCCATCGCCAGATTCGGATAGAGCGCCCACCTCACCTCGTAATACGGGTTGGCGTCGGGCGTGCCGTTCTGGCTCAGAAGATACATGCGGGCGAGGTGATTGGGATAATCGACCATCGCCGGAATCGGCGTCAGCAGCACGGGGAGAAGCGAGGCGGCGGCCAGCAGCGCAAAGACAGCAATCGCCACGGACCGATCGGAGCCGGGACGCGCCGAAGCCGTCACGACCTGCCAATCATCGCAACGGTACGGAAAACTCTCATGCTGATGCGCCCCATATGGGCTACATATCACCGTGCCCGCCGCGATACAATTCTCGCCGGACCGGCGCCGGGCTGGCCGAAGTTGGCGACAGCGCGGCAGACGGATGGCTGCATGCCGTGGGCGCAGTGCTCGGCGCCGCCAAAATAGTGTATCGGCAGACTTCATCGCGCCGGCGGGTTGTTCCCGCCGCCACAAGACCGCGAATTCCGGAGGAAGTGTTCATGTCGGCTTTGCCCCTTTCAGGCATCAAAATCCTTGATCTCACGCGCGTGCTGGCGGGGCCGTTGTCGGCGCAGATGCTGGGTGATCTCGGCGCCGAGGTGATCAAGATCGAGCGGCCGGGCGGCGGCGACGATGCGCGCGCGTTCGGACCGCCTTATTTGGTCGATCCCGACGGCAAGGAGAACAACAACAACTCGTTCTATCTCTGCGCCAACCGCAACAAGAAGTCGGTCACCATCAATATCGCCAGACCCGAAGGCCAGGCCATCATCCGCGATCTCGCCAAATCCTGCGACGTGATGATGGAGAACTACAAGGTCGGCGATCTCAAGCGTTACGGCCTCGATTACGAATCGATCAAGGCGATCAATCCCGGCATCATCTATTGCTCGGTGACCGGCTTCGGCCAGACCGGGCCTTATGCGTCGCGCGCCGGGTATGACGCGATCCTGCAGGCGATGGGCGGCTTGATGAGCGTCACCGGTCATATCGACGGCGAGCCCGGCGCCGGGCCGATGAAGGTCGGCCCCTCCATCGTCGACTACATGACCGGCATGAACACCTCGATCGGCATTCTGGCGGCGCTCTATCACCGCAAGGTCAACGGCGGCGAGGGCCAGCATGTCGATGTCTGCCTGTTCGACACCGTGATCGCCTCGCTGTCGCATTGGGCGCAGATCTACCTCGTCAACGGCAAGACGCCGCCGCGGCGCGGCACCTGGGGCAATGGCGGTATGCCCGCCGGCGTGTTCCGCTGCACCGATGGCGAACTGATGCTGGTGGTCGGCAACGACGGACAGTTCGCGCGGACCTGCGCGGTGCTGGGCGCGCCCGAACTCGCCACTGATCCGAAATTCCTCAAGAACAACGATCGCGTCGTTCACGGCAAGGAAATCATGGCGATCTTCGCCGGCCTGTTCCTGAAAAAGTCCGTGGCCGATTGGCTGGAAGAGCTGGAGAAGGCCGGCGTGCCCTCCGGACCGATCAACAATTTCGAGCAGGTGTTCGCCGATCCGCACGTCAAATCGCGCGGCATGGAGATCAAGGTAGACCATCCCTTCGAACATGCGCTGTCGCTGATCCGCAATCCCCTGACATTCTCCGGAACTCCGGTGAAGGAATATCGTGCGCCGCCGCTGCTGGGCGCCAACACCAAAGAGGTCCTCGGATCAAAGCTCGGCTATGACGATGCAAAGCTCGAGGCGCTGAAGCAGCAGGGCATCATCTAGCGGCGGCGGGCGATCGCGAAACGCCGTTCGCTTACTCCGGTGCGCGAAGATTTGAGTCCCGCCAGTCTTTCGAATGCGCACTGGATTCGTGGTCCCAGGCATTTTTCAAATGGGCTTCTTTTGCCCGCCCGGCCGGCAGCTCGTGAGCTTTCTCGGCTTCTGCTTTCCCAAGGCGGCGGTGTTCGTCGGCGTCGGGCATTGGCTTCATGACACACCTCCGATTTTTTCAGATCGGATAATGCGTATTTTTAAAGTTCGTTCCTGTCGGAATCCCGACGCTTCATGCGATTGCGTAGGGCGAGGGTCGGCTGGACCTTCGCGCTGTTACGTAGTATTCATGGATATATTCTACTTAAGGATGAGATTTGCGGCCCGAAGGCGATCCCATTCGAAACCGCGCGCCGGATTTCTCGTCCTCGCCAGCCCGCACATCAATTTTGCAGATCAAGTCTGCAACGAAGAGGAGAACCCCATGAGCAAGCGCTTCATCGCCGCGTTCGTCTGTTCCGCTCTCGGCTTGACCAGTTCCGGCGGCTTCGCGCTGGCGGAAACGATCGGGCGTTACAATTGCAGCATCGTCGGCACGGCGAGCCAGGAGCCGATCGGCGACCGCAACGGGCATTTTCTGGCGAGCGTCCAGTATTCCTGCTTTGGCGAGGAAGGCCCGTTGAAGGGCGATGTGCACACGGCGTCCAGCGCGAGCGAGTGGGATAACAATCAGGGAACGTTCTTGATTGGCGGCGGAATTCATCGGGCGGTTGGCGGCCTTGCGGTTTCGCAAATCACCGAAGGCACCGGCTCGATCGTCATGAAAGACGGCAAACCTGTCGGCACCGAATCCTCGGGAAAGGGAGTCTTCAAGTTCGCCTCGGGCACCCTGGCGGCGCTCTCCGGAAAGGTTTTCAAATTCACCAGCAAGCCGACAGGTCTCGGCCGGTTTGATCTCGAGTTCACGGACTGAACCTCGAACCAAGGGGACCGCCGGTGGTCACATCGCCGTCAGCAACCCGTTCCGTTGGACGCCCGAGCATTGCGAGGGGGCGCGCGATCGGGCTAGGGTGCATCGTTCGGCCGCCCCGCGGCCAAGATGTTTCCGACCCAAGTGCTCCGACGGAGGGGATATGACGATTGCAGCGCGTTCCAGCGAGATGAATTCGGCGACGCCGATCCACGGCGATATTCGCGGCAATTGGACGCGAGAAGAGGCGCTGGCGCTTTACGAGGCTCCCTTCAACGACCTGTTGTTTCAGGCGCAGACCATCCACCGCCAAAATTTCGATCCCAACAAGGTGCAGCTCAGCCGCCTGCTCAGCATCAAGACCGGTGGCTGCCCCGAGGATTGCGGCTATTGCAGCCAGTCGAGCCATCATGAGTCCGGCCTCAAGGCCTCCCGGCTGATGGAAGTCGAGCGCGTGCTGGCCGAGGCGCGCAAGGCGCGCGACGCCGGCGCCACCCGCTATTGCATGGGCGCCGCCTGGCGCAGCCCCAAGGACCGCGACATGGATGCGGTGGTCGCCATGGTCGAGGGCGTCAAGGCGCTCGGCATGGAGACCTGCATGACGCTCGGCATGCTCGATGCCGGGCAGGCCGCGCGGCTCGGCGAGGCCGGTCTCGATTACTACAACCACAACATCGACACTTCGGAACGCCATTACGGCAACATCATCACCACGCACAGTTTTGGCGATCGTCTGCAGACGCTGGCCCATGTCCGGGAGTCCGGCATCAAGGTGTGCTGCGGCGGCATCGTCGGCATGGGCGAGGAGGCGAGCGACCGCGTCGACATGCTGGTGACGCTGGCGAACCTGCCGGAGCATCCGGAGAGCGTGCCGATCAACATGCTGATCCCGATTCCCGGCACGCCGCTGGCAAAGACCGATCCGATCGACCCGATCGACTTCGTCCGCACCATTGCGCTGGCGCGCATCCTGATGCCGAAATCCTTCGTCCGCTTGTCAGCCGGCCGCACCGCCATGACCGACGAGATGCAGGCTCTGTGCTTCTTCGCCGGCGCCAATTCGATCTTCGTCGGCGACACGCTGCTGACCGCCGGCAACCCCGGCAAGGACCACGACGCCGCGCTGTTCGAACGGCTGGGCATCGAGGCGCTGGAGATCTAGGCGGGTTCACCTCTCCCACAGGGAGAGGTCGGCGCGAAGCGCCGGGTGAGGGGTTATGCTCTCTCGATAGAACGGTGCTCCCTCACCCGATTTGCTGCGCAAATCGACCTCTCCCCGCTGGGGAGAGGTGAAGGGGCCCGCCGCTGACGCTGCAATCACCGCGCGTCGCGCGCCACCAGCTTCGCGGCCGGCTTTTTTTCCGCCGCAGCCCCTGTCAGCGCCATCACCGATACCGCGACGATGCGCTCGATGATCCCTTGGACATCGTCGAGGTCGCATTTTCCGTCCGACAGCCGCGTCAGCCGCTCGCTTTCGCGGATGGTGTGATGCGCCATCGCCAAGGCAAAATGCAGACCCCAGAACAGATCGACCTCGCTGCGGTCGGGCAGCGAGCGGCGCATCGCGGCGGCGAATTTCCGCAAATGATCGACCTCGCGGTTCTTGATGCGGCGGATCGGCGGCACGGATTCGATCGAGGCGCGGATCATGAAGCGCGCCGCCGTCGAGCGTTCGCTGTCGGGACCGAGGCAGCCGCGCAGGGTCGGTCCTACCAGCGCGCGCAGGATGGCGTCGATCTCGGCGCGGCCGCCGCCTTTTTCTTCCGCCGCCTTCAATTCGTTGAGCCGCTCGCGGTTGGTGGCGATCGAGCGGGTGACGAACAGTTCGGCGATCAATTCGTCCTTGGAGCCGAAATGGTAGTTCACCGCCGCGAGATTGACATCGGCAGCCGCGACGATGTCGCGCAGGGTTACGTCGGCAAATCCGCGATCGGCATAAAGCCGTTCGGCGGCACCCAGGATGGTAGCGCGGGTCGAATCCGCCGGCATTGTCATGACCCCCACGCGGCCGGGGAGTTGCAATTCAACGTCTGTATGAAACTATGTTTTGAAGGCTGTCATGTCAATGCACCGGCCGCGCGCGTCCGTCGATGACCGCCGCGTTGGAAGCTCTTGCGACCTGCGGACGGCGACAGTGCGCCGATCATTTTACGAAAACAATGGTGGGGAGCATCCCATGGACTTCACGATGTCGGATCGGCAGAAGCAATGGCTCAACCGCGTGCAGGCCTTCATGAACAATCATGTCCGCCCGGCGGTGCCGATC
>JBAUUA010000136.1:0-6817 GCA_049582465.1 Bradyrhizobium sp.
TGCGATAGACCTTGATGACAAACTGGTTGTCGACCAGCGCGGTGGAGTTGGATTGCTCGGTCTCGACGGCGCGGACGTGTTCGGGGGGCTTGATCGGCTTGTCGGACAAGCGGCTGGTCGGCCGGAATTCGAGGCGCAGGCCGCCCTCTTCAACGGTCAGGTTTTCGCGCAGGTTCCGCAGCAATAGCGCGATGAAGATGTGGTCGGTTGCAACATCCAGCAGCGTTCCCTCGCGCGCGCCCTGGCGCACCGCGGCGAAGGCACGGGGGTTGTAACGCTCGCGGTCGAAGCGCACCCATTCGATTTGCATCGGCAATACGTAGCGCTGGGTCATGCCGCGCTGGGTCGCTTCGAAGAACGCGATCCAGGGCCGGTTGTCGCCGATGTCGCAGAACGGAATCGCCGAGGTCAGGACGGGATGGATCGACTTCGGCGAACGCTCCGGATACCAGCGGGTTCGCGCCAGGAATCCCGGTAATACATCTCGCTCGAAGACGCTGCGGGTGCGGGCGAGCGAAACCCAGGTGGCGCCCAGCGGCACCACCAGCGTT
Organism: Bradyrhizobium sp.; assembly: GCA_049582465.1. Classification (GTDB taxonomy): domain Bacteria; phylum Pseudomonadota; class Alphaproteobacteria; order Rhizobiales; family Xanthobacteraceae; genus Bradyrhizobium. The sequence continues at coordinate 552 of JBAUUA010000136.1, forward strand.
TCGAATTCCGGAACCACGGAGGGTGCGACGCGCTCGGACTTGTCGCGCTCCCTGAGCTGGAACCAGTAGAAGCCGTAAGGCGCCAGCGTGATCATGTAGGGCAGTTCGCCGATCGCGGGGAAATGCGTGCGGCCGAGCATTTCCAGCGGAATCCGGTCCTTCCAGGCGGAAAGATCGAGCTCGGTGGCCTGCGCCGACCGCGACAGGTTGGCGACGCAGAGGATGACTTCATCCTGGTATTGCCGGACATAGGCCAGCACCGAGCGGTTGATCGGGCGGATGAACGTCATGGTGCCGCGGCCGAACGCCAGCGTCGACTTGCGCACGGCGATCAGCCGCTTGGTGGCGCTCAACAGCGACGACAGGCTGCGCGACTGCGCCTCGACATTGACCGCCTCGTAGCCGTAGACCGGGTCCATGATGGTCGGCGCGTAGAGCCGCGCCGGGTCGGCGCGGGAGAAGCCGCCATTGCGGTCGGGCGTCCATTGCATCGGGGTGCGCACGCCGTTGCGGTCGCCGAGATAGATGTTGTCGCCCATGCCGATTTCGTCGCCGTAATAGATGATGGGCGTGCCCGGAAACGACAGCAGCAGCGAATTCATCAGCTCGATCTTGCGCCGGTCATTGTCCATCAGCGGCGCGAGACGGCGGCGGATGCCGACATTGATGCGGGCGCGCGGATCGTTGGCATAGGTCGACCACAGATAATCGCGCTCGACGTCGGTGACCATTTCCAGCGTCAGTTCGTCATGGTTGCGCAGGAATAGCGCCCACTGGCAATTGCCCGGGATATCCGGGGTCTGGCGCAGGATGTCGGTGATCGGAAAGCGGTCTTCCTGCGCGAGCGCCATGTAGATCCGCGGCATCAGCGGGAAATGATAGGCCATGTGGCATTCATCGCCCCTGCCGAAATATTCCTGCACGTCCTCCGGCCATTGATTGGCTTCGGCCAGCAGCACCTTGCCCTTTGCGTAGGCGTCGAGCTCGGCGCGCAGCTTCCTGATGATGGCGTGGGTCTCGGGGAGGTTCTCGTTGTTGGTGCCGTCGCGTTCGCACAGATAGGGAATCGCGTCGAGCCGGAAGCCGTCGACGCCGGTATCGAGCCAGCGCTTCATGACCTTCATGATCGCGCTGACCACGCGCGGATTGTCGAAATTGAGATCCGGCTGGTGCGAGAAGAAGCGGTGCCAGTAGAACTGGCCGGCTTCCGGGTCCCAGGTCCAGTTCGATTTCTCGGTGTCGGTGAAGATGATCCGGGTGCCCAGGTATTTCTGGTCGGTATCGCTCCAGACATACCAGTTGCGCGCGCTCGATTTGGGGTCGCTGCGCCGGGCGCGCTTGAACCAGTCGTGCTGGTCGGAGGTGTGGTTGATGACGAGTTCGGTGATGACCCGCAGGCCGCGCCGCTTGGCCTCGACGATGAAGCGCTTGAAGTCCTTCATCGTGCCGAAATCGGGATTGATCGCGCCGTAGTCGGCGATGTCGTAGCCGTCGTCGCGGCCCGGGGAGGGATAGAACGGCAGCAGCCACAGCGCGGTGACGCCGAGCTCCTGCAGATAGCCGAGTTTCTCGGTCAACCCCGCAAAGTCGCCGATGCCGTCATTGTTGCTGTCGGCGAAGGCCTTGACGTGGAGCTGATAGATGATGGCGTCCTTGTACCAAAGCTCGTCGCCGTCCAGCGAGGTGACTGGCAGCTCGGTTGCGTCGATGGAGGACAAAAGATTCATGCCGCCCCTCACGCCAGACAGCGGAATAACAACGCAGGGTCGCGCACCGGATCGATCCGCAAGCGAATGCCGCCCCAATCCAGGGGGTAACGTTCGCCGGTCATCAGGTTCTCGACTGCGGCGACATGGCGGCGGTCGCCGGCCATGCCGACCTCGATGTCGCCGAGCGGCAGCCAGAATTCATGCACGTCGCGCGACAGCGCGATCGCGGCCACGACGCTGTTGGTCTGATTGACCGATTCCTTGACGAAGGCGATGACATTGCCGTCGTCGACGGGAATGAAGCGCAATTGGCTGGTCTGCTGCAGCGCCGTGTTTTCGCGGCGGGCGCGGTTGAGGTCGCGGATATAGGGCTTGATGTTGCCCGGCCTGTCCCAGTCGCGGACCTTGATCTCGTATTTTTCGGAATCGAGATATTCCTCGCGGCCCGGGATCGGCTCGTGCTCCAAAAGCTCGAAGCCGTTATAGATGCCATAGGTCGAGGACAGGGTCGCCGCCAGCGCCACGCGTGATTTGAACATCCACTCCTCGCCGCCCTGCAGATGATAGGGCAGGATGTCGGGCGTATTGACGAAGAAATTGGGGCGATAGTAATCGCGCTCCGGATAGGCCGTGAGCTCGGTGAGATATTGCTCGATCTCCCACTTCTGGGTGCGCCAGGTGAAATAGGTGTAGGACTGCGTGAAGCCGAGCTTGGCGAGACCCTTCATCAGCTTCGGCCGGGTGAAGGCTTCGGCGAGGAAGATCGCGTCGGGATGACGAAGCTGGATGTCATGGATCAGCCACTCCCAGAACCGGAACGGCTTGGTGTGGGGGTTGTCGACCCGGAAAATCTTCACGCCCTGGTCGATCCAGAACAGCACCACGTCGCGCAGCGCATTCCACAGCGCGCCGGCATCCTTCGACGAGAAATCGGGATTGACGATGTCCTCATATTTCTTGGGCGGATTTTCCGCGTAGCGCATCGATCCGTCGGGCCGCCGCTTGAACCATTGCGGATGCTCCTTGAGCCAGGGATGGTCGGGCGAGCATTGCACGGCGAAGTCGAGCGCGACCTCCATGTCGTGCTCCCTGCAGGCTGTGACGAAATCGCGGAAATCCTGCAGGGTTCCCAGTTCCGGATGCACCGCGTCGTGGCCGCCCTCGGCTGACCCGATGGCGTAGGGACTGCCGGGATCGCCCTCGGCCGCGGTCACCGCGTTGTTGCGGCCCTTGCGGTTGGTTTGGCCGATCGGGTGGATCGGTGTGAGATAAACGACGTCGAACCCCATCGCCGCGACATCGGGCAGGCGGGCGATCGAGTCCTTGAAGGTGCCGTGCTGGCCCGGAATCCGGCCCTGGCTGCGCGGCATCATCTCGTACCAGGCGCCGTTGCGCGCGCGCGGCCGGTCCGCCACAAAGGGAAACAGCGGCGATCGCGTCAAATCCGGCCGGAATTGGCTCACCGCCATCGCGTCTTTCAGTTCGTCGGTCAAAAGCGCAGCATTCTCGCCGGTCTGCAGGAAAGCCTCGCATTGCCGCAGGATGATTGCGGCCGCGGCATGGCCGCCAGCCTGCGCCTTCGTCAGCATGCCTGCGCCTTCGAGCGCGTCGAGCGTCACGTCGGCGCCGGCTTTCTGCTTGAGCTCGAAGCCGTGCCGCCAGGTCGCGAATTCGTCGGTCCAGGCCTCGATCGCATAGAGATAGCGGCCGGGCTGGTTGGGCACGAACGATCCGCCCCAGCGGTCATTGCTGCCATGGGTCATCGGCTCGCGGCGCCATTCGCGGTCGGCTTCGCCGCGCCAGACCAGCGCTGCGGCAATCACGTCATGCCCGTCGCGATAGATGTCGGCCCAGACCTCCACCCGCTCGCCGACGATCCGCTTCACGGGGAAGCGGCCGCCATCGATCAGCGGATAAATATCCTCGATATGGAAAGCGCCGCCGGCTTCGGCGCTCTCGACAGTTTGAGTTGTTTTGTTCACGGTGATGCCATTGACATGGAAACGACGTCCCGTTTCGATTGCGGGAAAGGAGACGCCCCGGACCTATATAGAAAGCCGCGGGCCGGGCATTGGTTCCCGGGGAACGCCGGGGTAGCCTTGGAGTTAAACACGGCTATCCTATTCCTGCATCTAGAGAATTTCGCGACGGCTCCCGCTGTTGCGTGCAAACCGCGTGCCGAATGGACATTTTCGCCAAAGCCAGAGACCTGGGTATTCAACCCGATTTTATCGACGCTCTCGGTAACCACCGCGTGACGAGCGCGAGCGCGCTGAAAATCATCGTCGACGCCCTTCCACCGTGTCCTCCGCACCGGCTTCTTGGCGAGGCCGTGGTCATCCGGTTGGGCCATCCGGCGCGCACCGCGCTCAAGCAGGCTGCCACGTTCCCGCTGCACTGGAAAATCGTTAAGGATCTTAAGGTTATTGGGCAAGGCGAGGCGCATGATGCCGTCATCATGTGGCCGGCGGATCTGCCTCAGGGCATTTACCGGCTGCAATTGACCGATGCTTCCGGCTGTTCGGAAGACGTGCCGCTGATCGTCGCACCGGCAAAGGCTTTCGGCGGCGATTTCGACCGCTGCTGGCTGCTGGCGGTCCAGCTCTACGGCGTCAGGTCGGCGCGCAACTGGGGGATCGGAGATTTCGGTGACCTCGAAGGCTTGATCGAACTTGCAAGCCAGCTGGGCGCAGACGGTGTCGGCCTCAATCCGCTGCACGCATTGTTCGACGATCGGCCCGGCGATTGCAGCCCCTATTCGCCGAACAGCCGGCTGTTTCTCAATGCGCTCTATATCGACGTCGAGCGAGCCCCGGGATTTCAGCCCAGCGCTGCGGACAGTGCCGTGCTCACCAAACCGAGACAGAGCGATATCGTCGATTACGTCGCGGTCGCCGGACTGAAGTGGCGCGCGCTGCGCTTGGCCTTTGAAAAATTCCAGGCCGAGCCGAAGAATCCGCTGTGGCAGGATTTCGAGACATTCCGCAGCGAGCGCGCGCCGCTGTTGCAGCGTTTCGCCTGTTTCGAGGTGCTCCGGCACAAATTCAACAAGCCCTGGTGGGAATGGCCGGAAGAGTGGCAAGCGCCCGGCGAGGCCAGTTGCGCCCGGCTGCGTCAGGGGCCGGACAAGGACGAGATCGAATTCGTCGAGTTCGTGCAATGGATCGCCGAACGGCAGCTCGGGGCATGCCAGGCGCGCGCGAAATCATTGGGCATGAAGGTCGGCCTCTATCTGGACGTCGCGGTCGGCGTGCAGTCCGATGGATTCGATGCCTGGAACGAGCAGGTCGCGATCGCCCGCGGCCTTGCGGTTGGCGCACCGCCGGATGCGCTCAATACCGCGGGCCAGGATTGGGGGCTGGCCGGGTTCAACGCCGCGGGCCTGGAAAAGAAGTCGTTCGAGCCCTACCGGGAGATGCTGAGGGCCTCGATGCGGCACGCCGGCGCGATCCGGCTTGATCATGTGCTGGGCCTGAAGCGGCTTTATTTGGTGCCGCGCGGCTTCGCGCCCGACCATGGCGTCTATGTGCGAATGCCGTTCGAGGCGCTGCTGGCGGCGACCGCGCAGGAGAGCGTGGCGCATCGCTGCGTGGTGATCGGCGAGGATCTCGGCACCGTTCCCGAAGGTTTTCGCGAAGAAATGGCCGACTGGGGCATCTGGTCCTACCAGGTGATGATGTTCGAGCGCGACGATAGCGGCCGGTTTCGCGGCATCGATTATTACACGCCCAACGCGCTCGTCACCTTCAACACCCATGATCTGTCGACCTATGCCGGCTGGCGCTCGTTCAGCGACCTCAAGCTGAAACGTTCGCTCGGCATCGATCCCGGCGAAAGCGACGATTCGCGCTGGCATGCGCTGACGATGCTGAGCGACGTCCTGCGCCATCATGCCATCGACACTCACGATCTCTATGCGGTCGCCAACTTCCTGGCGCGGACCAGATCCCGCCTGCTGGCGATTTCGCTGGAGGATCTGCTCGGCGTGATCGATCAGCCGAATATTCCCGGTACCGTCGACGAACATCCGAATTGGCGCCGGCGGTTGCCGCTTGCGCTCGACGAGATCGCATCGGCGATCGACGTTGCCGCGCTCAAGCGCGCCACGGCGATGCGGATGCGCGCCGCGGGCTGAGACGGTTTCATTTCGACGGGTGAGAGATTTGTCAAGTCGCATCGAAGACTATGGATTGATCGGCGATTGCGAGACCGCGGCCCTGGTCGGCCGCGACGGCTCGATCGACTGGCTGTGCTGGCCGGCCTTCGATTCCGACGCCTGCTTTGCTGCGCTGCTCGGCACGCACCGCAACGGCCGATGGCTGATCGCGCCGGCGGAAGAGGTGACAAGCACGACCCGCCGCTACTGGGACAACACGCTGATCCTGGAGACGCGCTTCGAGACTGCAAGCGGCACCGTCGCGCTGATCGATTTCATGCCGCCGCGCGGCCACGCCTCCGACGTGGTCCGGCTGGTGCGCGGCGTGAGCGGCCGCGTCAGGATGATGATGCAGCTCGTGATCCGCTTCGGCTTCGGCACCGACATCCCCTGGGTCAAGC
>JBAUUA010000137.1:0-5450 GCA_049582465.1 Bradyrhizobium sp.
GTTTCAACCTGATCGGCTTCGGCTGCACCACCTGCATCGGCAATTCCGGGCCGTTGCCGGAAGAGATTTCGAAGTCGATCAACGACAACGGGATCGTTGCTGCCGCGGTGCTGTCGGGCAACCGCAATTTCGAGGGCCGGGTCAGCCCCGACGTGCAGGCAAACTATCTGGCATCGCCCCCGCTGGTCGTGGTCCATGCGCTGACTGGCACCGTGACCAGGAATCTCGCGGTCGAACCGATCGGCGAGGGCAAGGACGGCAAGCCGGTCTATCTCAAGGACATCTGGCCGACGACCAAGGAGATCAACGCCTTCATGAAGAAGTTCGTGACCGCGTCGATCTTCAAGAAGCGCTACGCCGACGTGTTCAAGGGCGACACCAACTGGCGCAAGATCAAGACCGTGGAGAGCGAAACCTATCGCTGGAACATGAGCTCGACCTATGTGCAGAACCCGCCCTATTTCGACGGCATGAAGAAGGAGCCGGAACCGGTCGTCGACGTGGTCGATGCGCGGATTCTGGCGATGTTCGGCGACAAGATCACCACCGACCACATCTCGCCGGCCGGCTCGATCAAGCTGACGTCTCCGGCCGGAAAATATCTGTCCGAGCATCAGGTGCGCCCGGCCGACTTCAATCAATACGGCACGCGGCGCGGCAATCACGAAGTCATGATGCGCGGCACCTTCGCCAATATCCGCATCAAGAATTTCATGCTGAAGGGCGCCGACGGCAATATCCCGGAAGGCGGCCTGACCAAGCACTGGCCCGACGGCGAGCAGATGTCGATCTACGACGCCGCGATGAAGTATCAGGCCGAGCAGGTGCCGCTGGTGGTTTTTGCCGGCGCCGAATACGGCAACGGATCGTCGCGCGACTGGGCCGCGAAGGGCACGCGGCTGCTCGGCGTTCGCGCCGTAATCTGCCAGAGCTTCGAGCGCATCCATCGCTCCAACCTCGTCGGCATGGGCGTGCTGCCGCTGACCTTCGAGGACGGCGCGTCCTGGCAGTCGATCGGCATGAAGGGCGACGAGAAGGTGACGATCCGGGGCCTGCAGGGCGACCTGAAGCCGCGCCAGAAGTTGACGGCGGAGATCGTGTCGGGCGACGGTTCGCTGCAACGGGTCTCGCTGCTGTGCCGGATCGATACGCTCGACGAACTCGACTATTATCGCAACGGCGGCATCCTGCATTACGTGCTGCGCAAACTCGCGGCATGAGGCAGGTGGCGATCGATGGCTCACCGTCGATGGCTCACTGCGAAGTGAGTAGCGGCTAGAGGGGAGGCGGCCTATGAAGGGGCCGCCTTCTTGCGTTCGAAGGGCAGAGTTCGGGGCCGGTACCGGGGACGGTAAAAGCGTTAACGGCAACGAAACGATACGAGTGGTTCCTGGTTTCCAGCATGACAACGATGACGACGTATAATTTGATTTCGCGATGGTCGGGTGCGCTTGGCGTTTGCGCGATTGTCGCCATCATCCGTCCGGCCCATGCCGATCCGCGCGCGGTGGTGGAGCTGTTCACGTCGCAGGGATGCTCGTCATGTCCGCCCGCCGACAAGATTCTCGGTGAACTCGCCAAGGACCCGTCGGTGATCGCGATGAGCATGCCGATCGACTATTGGGACTATCTGGGTTGGAAGGATACGCTGGCGGATTCGCGGTTCAGCGCCCGCCAGAAAGCCTATTCCCAGGTGCGCGGCGATCGCGAGGTTTATACGCCGCAAGCCATCATCAATGGGTCGGTCCATGTGATCGGCAGCGACCGCGCAGGCATCGAGAACGCTATCGACACTACCAAGAAGACCGATGGCGTCATGTCGGTACCGGTGACGATGACGCAGTCCGGCAACGAGATCAATGTTTCGGTCGCGGCCTCCAGCAAGGGGCCGACGGAGGTGCACGGCGAAGTCTGGATCTGCTCAATCTCGAAGTCGGTGCCGATCTCGATCGGACGCGGCGAGAACGGTGGTCGCCAGATCACCTATCACAATGTGGTGCGCAACCTGCTCAAGGTAGGTGACTGGAACGGAACCCCGGGCAGCTGGACGGTGCCGCTGGAGAACATTTCGCGCGAGGGCGTCGACGGCGCGGTGGTCTATGTCCAGGACGGAAGCCTCGACAAACCCGGCGCGATGCTGGGGGCGGCCTTCACCCCGCTGCACTGAGTTCCCGCCTTACCGTTCCCCGTTTTAGTCGTTCCAGGACTCCGCCCGTCCGACTTGGGTTTATCAGCGCCCAGTGATTCTGCGGTCGTGCCGATCGTTCCGGGTTCACTCACGCCCCGCAATAATGATGACCGCCGCAGGGGACGGCAGATCACGCCAGGCTGATCGGAGCAACGTCCCAAAAAACAAAAGGACCAACTCTCGTTGGCCCAGGGTGGGGATGATCTAGCTGCGGAACAGGCCCGATCCTGACGACCCCGGGGGGCTGGGGGCTGAGGAATCCGGAACCGAAAGGACCGGGCCAACGCAGGATTCTCTTGTCGCAATCTAGCAGGGCAGGCGCTGGGCAGAAGTAGGGCGGTATTATGATTCCGCTAACGATCCCGTGACGGCCCGAACTGCAATTGCACGCCGGGTTTTTGGCTCGCCTGGGGTGATTCGGTCGGGGCGAATATCGACGCACCCGCCACGGCCCCCTTGCAGCCGCGCGCCGTTGGCGCGATCATGTCGTCAGATGACAGGAGGCGCTCCATGAGTTCGATGTCGGAGGAAGCCGATCCAAGCGAGGTTCGCGCAGCGGCGCGCGTCGCCGCTGCGGGTCCATTGCCAAGCCGGGTGACGTTCAATCGTTTCGAGCTCAATCGTATCCTGAACCTGTATGGGCGCATGGTCGCCGATGGCGAGTGGCGCGACTACGCCATCGATTTTCTCAGGGATCGCGCCGTCTTCTCGGTGTTCCGCCGCGCCTCGGAAGTACCGATCTATCGCATCGAAAAAGATCCGCGGCTCGCGCGCAAGCAGGGCATCTACAGCGTGATCTCGGCAAGCGGGCTGATCCTGCGCCGCGGCCACGAGCTCGATCGCGTGCTGCTGGTGATCGACCGCAAGCTGGCGGTGGTCTAACGCGAACCGAATGCGGACCAATTGGCTGATGCAGAACTCAGCCAGCCGGCAGCGTCGTTCCGCCTTCGCCGAGCGCGAGCTGCATCATGACGGTGTCGAGCCAGCGGCCGAATTTGAAGCCGACATCGGGGTGGGTGCCGATCATCTGGAACCCGCATTTGGTATGCACGCCGATCGATCCGGCATTGGCGGAATCGCCGATCACCGCGATCATCTGCCGGTAGCCGCGGGCCTCCGATTCCGCGATCAGCCTTTGCAGCAACTGCAGGCCGATGCCGCGCCGGTGGATGGCGGGCTGAAGGTAGACCGAGTTCTCCACGGTGAAGCGATAGGCCGGCCGCGGCCGGTAGGCGCCCGCATAGGCGTATCCGACCACGCGGCCTTCGAGGGCAGCGACGAAATAGGGAAAGCCGCCGTCCATCAGCACGCCAAAGCGCCGCGTCATCTCGGCGACATCCGGCGGGATCAGCTCGAACGTCGCTGCCGTAACGGACCGCGTGCTCGTAGATCTCGGTAATGGAGGGCAGGTCGGCCGCGGCGGTGGGCCTGATTTCGAGCGCGTGCATGGCGGCGAGATTATTTTTGCCTTGGCCAAAAGAAAAGCCCCGGCCGCGAGGCCGGGGCTCAAATTTGTCCGTTCAGGCCGGAGCGATCAGTCGCGCTGACCGAGCAGCTGCAGCAGCAGCGTGAACAGGTTGATGAAGTTCAAATAGAGCGACAGCGCACCGAGGATGGAGGCCCGTTCCGCCACGGCGCCGCCCTGCGAGGCGTAGCCGTAGATGTAGTCGTTCTTGAGCCGCTGGGTGTCGTAGGCGGTCAGGCCTGCGAACACCAGCACGCCGATCACCGACACCAGGAACTGCAGCATCGAGCTGGCGAGGAACAGGTTGACCAGGCTCGCGATCACGATGCCGATCAGGCCCATGAACAGGAACGATCCCATTCCGGTCATGTCACGCTTGGTGGTGTAGCCGTAGAGGCTCAGCGCGCCGAAGGTGGCCGCGGTGATGAAGAACACCCGCACGATCGAGGTGTGCGTATACACCAGGAAGATCGAGGACAGCGAAATGCCCATCAGCGCCGAGAACGCCCAGAACAACAGCTGCGCGGTGGCCGGCTGCAGCCGGTTGATGCCGGCCGAGATCGCGAACACCATGGCGAGCGGCGCCAGGATGAACAGCCACTTCAGCGGGCTCACGAACATCGCGTAGCCGAACGGCGTCAGAAAGGCGTTGCCGATCTTGGCCGCGGCGCCGGACGGATCGGTCGTCACCGCCGCCATATAGACGCCGAGCGCGGCGAGGCCGGTGATGGCCAGGCCAATGCTCATGTAGTTGTAGATGCGCAGCATGTAGGCGCGCAGACCGGCGTCGACGGCCGCGGCGTCAACGCGCCCGGCGGCCCGGCCGAAGGGAGAAGCGTAATTGCGGTCTAGGTCCGACATGGTCGAATTCCCGTTGGTTGGTCCGGCGGAGCGCAAGGATTTGCGTCACCGGCTCAGAAATCTATCTCAGATACCGCCGTCCGCTGACATTAATTTTGCGTCATCAGATCGGCATCTGACCCGATTGGTATGTGGGAAACTAGCACATTCACCGCAAGCTTCCATGCGCGGCTGAATGTCGCTCTGCAGGCTGAATCCCTTGGTCGAGGCGGATAACGGGGCCGTGAAGGGGCGCCGGGCGCCAGATTTGGATGGTACCGGTCATCTTAACCACGCCGGCTGCCGGCGGTATAAATTTTCATAAATTCCGCAGCACGGTGGCCGGCTTCTGGTTCAGGGCCAGCAGCGTGCCGGCGAGCCCCAGTCCCACCGTGACCACCAGCGCCGCCGCGACCACGCCCGCGGCGCTGCCGGCCTGCCAGACGAAGCTGAGCGTCATCAGCCGGGTCACGATCAGCCAGGCCGCGACGGAACCTGCGATCACGCCGAAAACGGCGGTCGCAAAGCCGATCATCAGATATTCGAGCGCATAGGCCCCGAGCAGCCTCGCACGGGTGGCGCCCAGGGTCTTGAGAATGACGGCGTCATAGACCCGGTGGCGATGGCCGGCCGCGAGCGCGCCGCCCAGCACCAGAATGGCCGAGATCAGGGTCACCGCGCTGGCGCCGCGGATCGCCAGCACCAGGTTGGTGACGACGGTGCCGATGGTTTCCAGGGCCTCGCGGACCCGCACGCTCGTCACCATCGGGAAGGCGTCGGCGACCGCCTTGATGATCCTGGCATCGCCGGCGGAGTCCGGATGGGTCTCTGTCAGCGTCGCGATATGGGTGTGCGGCGCACCCTTGAAGGCATTGGGCGAGAACACCAGCACGAAATTGATGCCGAGGCTCTGCCAGTCGATGGTGCGCAGATTGCCGATGGTGGCCGGGATATCGC
>JBAUUA010000138.1:0-6005 GCA_049582465.1 Bradyrhizobium sp.
TCGTCGTTGCGACCCGTTGATACTCAGCTAAACTGACACGACACGCCAAGAAAGTTGCCGGTAAGGCCATCATGCATCTTCGTATCAGTGCCGCAGCTGTCGTTTCCTCCATCATTCTGGCCGGCTCGGCACAGGCGCAAGTCGAGCAGGCCAAGGTCGGGCAGATTGAGGTTCAGCAGGCGCGGATCCACCAGGTTCAATTCCTCTCGTGGCAGAAACTTCCTGATTCTCGCGCCGAGTTCGTGCGCCAGTGTGCGCCCCACATGCTGGGGCGCTGGGCGCATCCCGAAGCCGTCTGCGGCTGCCTGCATGATCATGCCGCCGCTGCCGTCGAGGACAACGACCTGCGCGAAGCGCTGCTGCGCGGTATCGGCGAGACCGGGGTGCCCACCATCGAGACCGATTGGGTGCCGGCATCAAAACAATCCGAGATCGGCCCTACCTTTACCAAGATTGCCAAGCCGACACTGCAATGCATGTTCGAGCCGGCGAAATAGGTCACTATCCCAAGCCCCTCATCATGTCTGGGAACCGCCGGCAGACCGCTCGCGGCATCAGCCTCTGCGTCGGCCGGCTAAAACGCGCGCATCGATCATTTCTTGCGCGGAACACATCTCACGCCGCGCTGAATTCCGCTTGCAGTCATCCTGGCGCCGAAAACTTCCTTGATCTGGCCGGCGGGACAGCTGCCATCGTCGACCTTGACGCGCTGGCCCAGCTGCAGATTGACGATGTCCTGTTCCCGCGACACCTGACCTTCCAGCGCCGATGATTGCCGCGGCCATAGCGCGCAACCGCCAAGCAACAGAATCGAGAAAAGCCTGATGTGCGATGTCGTCATGGCCGGCGCAGCGGTTCGTTTCACTTGTTCTGGATCTTCAACCCGTTCGGACCGACATTGATCTGCAGGCCCTCCGGTTCTTTCTTGGTCTGGTAGAGATTGTAGCCGAGCACGCCTACCGCGACGACCAGTGCACCGATGATCAGGTAGAGGATATTGCGATTGGCCGGCATCCGTGTCTCCATAGGCCGCGAAATCTCGCCGGCGACTGGCCGAGTGTATGGGCGCGGATGCGATTCTGAAAGCGACAACGGAAAACAGTGACTGAAATGAACGCCATCGATGCCAAGCAAAGGATTCTCGACGCCGTCGACGCCAATTTCGAGGCGCAGCTTGCGACAACAAGGGATTTTGTCGCAATACCCTCGACCCGCGGGGCGGAGGGGCCGTGCCAGGACATGATGGCCGATCTCCTGCGCCAGCGGGGTTACGAGGTCGACGACTGGCATATCGATGTCGACGATTTGAAGGATTTGCGCGGTTTCGGCCCGATCGAACATGATTTCTCCAAGGCGCGCACCGTGGTCGGTACCTACCGTCCCCAAAACAGCAAGGGAAAATCGCTGATCCTGCAGGGCCATTGCGACGTGGTGCCGACCGGCCCGCTGGAGATGTGGGAGACGCCGCCGTTTTCGCCCGTGATCAGGGACGGCAGGATGTACGGCCGCGGCGCCTGCGACATGAAGTCCGGCACCATCAGTGCGTTGTATGCGCTCGATGCGATCACGGCCGCCGGTTTGAAGCCGACGGCGCGGATTCACTTCCAGTCCGTCATCGAGGAAGAAAGTACCGGCGTCGGTGCGCTCTCGACCTTGCAGCGCGGTTATCGCGCGGACGCCTGTTTCATTCCCGAACCGATGTCCGGCAGGCTGGTGCGTTCGCAGGTCGGCGTGATCTGGTTTCGGCTGAAAGTGCGCGGACTTCCCGTGCATGTGTTCGAGGCCGGCTCCGGTTCCAATGCGATCATGGCGGCCTATCATTTGATTCATGCGTTGGAGAAGCTCGAGGCCGAATGGAACGAGCGCGCGAAGAACGACCGCCATTTCAAGGCGGTGACGCATCCGATCAACTTCAATCCGGGGATTATCAAGGGCGGCGACTGGGCTTCCAGCGTGCCGGCGTGGTGCGATGTCGATTGCCGGATCGCGATCTTGCCGGGCTGGTCGGTCGCCGATTGCCAGAATGAAATACGGGCCTGCGTCTCGGCGGCTGCGCGCGACCATCGCTTCCTTTCCAATAATCCGCCCGAGGTGGAATGGTCCGGCTTTCTGTCGGAAGGCTATGAGCTGAAGGATTCCGCGGAACCGGAGGCGGCGTTTGGCAAAGCCTATGACGCAGTCTATGGCGGCGCGGTTCCCGAAGGCGCCTTTACGGCGCTGACCGACACCCGCTTCTACGGCCTGAATTGCAACATCCCGAGCCTGTGCTTCGGTGCCAGCGGCGCTGCGATGCACGGCTTCAACGAATATGTCGACCTCGACTCGCTGCGCAAATCCACTAAGGCCATCGCGCTGTTCATCGCGGAATGGTGCGGGGTGGAGCAGGCGTAGGTGTCGTCATAGCAAACGCTGACGTCATCCTGAGGAGCCGCGCATCGCGCGGCGTCTCGAAAGATGGGCCGCGGCGCGCTTCGTCATCCTTCGAAGCGCGCTGCGCTCGTACCTCAGGATGACGACTTTGGCTCCGGCCACAGCGCGGCCACGATGGCATCCAGGCCATCCGTCAGCGCGGCGGGGCCGGGCTGCAGGATCAGCGGCGATTTGATTTCGACGATGCGATCGTTGCGCACGGCCGGAATCCCGCCCCAGCCGGGCCGCTTGCGGATCTTGTCCGGCACGACTTTCTTGCCGCACCATGACGCCAGAATGACGTCCGGCGCCGCATCGCGCACCACATCCGGCAAAATGATCCGGTCCTTCGCGGCCTTTTGCAGCCGCAAATCCGGCAACGCGTCTTCGCCGCCGGCGATCTCGATCAGCTCGGAAACCTAGCCGATGCCGCTGATCAGGGGATCGTCCCATTCCTCGAAATACACTTTTGGCTTCGGCGATGGCCGAGGGACCGACGCAATGCCGGCAAGGCGTTGCTCATATCCGGTTGCGAGCTGATCGGCGCGTTCGGCTGCGCCGACCAGCGCACCCACGGTACGGATCATCGCCAGAATGCCGGCGATGTCGCGCTGGTTGAAGACATGAAGGCCGACGCCGGCGCGCACCAGGTCGGAGACGATGTTGGCCTGCAGATCCGAGAAGGCGAGAACGAGGTCAGGCTCGAGCGTCAGGATCTTCGGAATGTCGGCCGAGATAAAGGCCGATACCCTGGGCTTCTCGCGCCTCACTTGCGGCGGCCGCACCGCATAGCCGGAGACGCCGACGATCCGGTCCTGCTCGCCGAGCAGATACAGGGTCTCCGCGGTTTCCTCGGTGAGACATACGATCCGGCGGGCAGGGAATTGGCGAATGGCGAATGATATGGCGAATTATCGACCCGGTGTCACCGTGGCCATTACCCGGGACGTCATTGCCCGATTTGACAGGGCCATCCATGTTCTTGAGGAATGACTTGAAGAAAAACGGGGAGGTCTCATGACGCCGCTCGAAAAAGTGAATTCGATGAAAATGCCTTTCGCCGAATTGAAAGGCGTCAGCTTCACCGAGGCTGAGAAGGATCGCGTGGTGGCGAGGATGCTGGTCCGCCCGGATCTGTGCACGCTCGGCCATACCATTCACGGTGGCGCGATCATGGCCTTTGCGGATTCGGTCGGCGCGGCCGCCACCGTCGTCAACCTGCCGGCAGACGCCAAGGGCACCACGACCATCGAGAGCAAGACCAATTTCATTGGCGGCGCCAAGGAGGGAACGGTCCTGATCGCGACCGCCACGCCGGTGCATCGCGGCCGCCGTACGCAGGTCTGGCAAACGCGGCTGGAGACCGAGGATGGCAAGCTGGTGGCGCTCGTGACCCAGACCCAGATGGTGCTCGTATGAATACGGGAGTTGGATTTCGTTAACCATTCGGTCGCGACATTCTGCCGTTATTTGAGGCGGGATGCGGTCTTGAATTCCATGTTGCGATGCACAATATTTGCGATCTAGGGATTCGACGCCTCCTCGAGGGCCATCCAAGAGGAGTTTTTGACGTGCTAAACCAAGACACTACCCGTTCGAGGTTCGCCAGCGGCTACGTCCGGACGCTGTATCAGCAAGAAGAACTGCCGCTGCTGCGTGATCATCTGTTGAGGCTCGATTCGGACAGCCGACATGACCGCTTCAATGGCTTCATGGATGACGGCTTTATCGAGCGCTACGCCGCGAAATGCGCCGATGATGGCACCATCATTGTGGCCTATATCGAGGACGGTGTGGTGCGCGGTGCGGCGGAACTGCATCCGCCGGATCAATCCCCTGACGCATTACCCGAGATCGCTTTCAGCGTGGAGGCGTCCGTGCGCCGGCAGGGCGTCGGTATCATCCTGTTCAAGCGGCTGATCCAGGAAGCACGATGGAAGGGCTATCAGGCCCTGCGGATCACCACCGGCGCGCAAAACCAGGCGATGCGGGCGCTCGCCAATAAATTCGGCGCGCAGCTGACGTTCCGCCATGGCGAATCGACCGGCACCATCGACCTGAAGCCGCAACCGCAGTTCGAACTTGCCAAGCTCGCGATCGCGACGCCGACCGATGCGACGCGCGCCATGGTTCAGGTCAACCGGGCCTACTGGAAGGCTTTACTGGGAATATATGGCTGGGGCCGGACGGCCTGAGCCACGGCCTTACGAAAAGCAATTCGCCGGCCCACGAGCCGGCGAATGGATGCGACGGTGGCCGAGGATTTCAGGTGCCGGTGCGCTTGTCGTTTCCGAAGCGCCTGACGACGCGGCGTTCGACCACCACCGAGCGCTGCGCGCCCTGTTCGCCCGCGATGACGCGGGTCGTTGAACGCGCGTTGGTGCGCGCGACCTTCTTCACTTCGGCCAGCACCGACTCGATCGGCAGCCCCATCAGCGAAGCGGCGATTTCAGCCTGCGCTTCCTGGTCGTCGGTAATGCCGACCGCAGCAAAAATCGCCTCATCCAGCGTCGGCGGGTCGCGCCGGACGCGCCGCGTTCCATACTTGGTATTCCAGTCTTCGCTCATCGGGGCCTCGCAGTTGGTCCGATTACCTAGGACTCCCCATGTTGCATTGCAATATGTAATTGGTGCGGCAATCCAGCTATGCGCTGGAGCTGTGGATTTGCCGCATTGTCACACGCGCGTCACTACCATCATTTCGGCCGCCGCGATTTCCGATTGCCACGGTTCAGGAAGCTGAATCGCCGGCGCCGGTAAAATCGATCGGTTGCTGCGGCCAGCGCTTGAGCGCGGCATGTCCGGCTTCGGTCAGCAGATAGATGCCGCGCTCGGCGCGATCGAACCAGCCATAGACATTGTGCAGCAGAATTTTGGGTGCATCGGGTATCTCCGGCTTGAGATCGCGCACGCGCCGCGGGCCTTCCGACAGCGCCGACGCGCAGGCCAGGGCCTGTTGGCGATAGGCCGTCATGATCGGCGCGCGCGTGCTGCCGCCGAGCGCCGGATCGCCCTTGCGGCGCCGGTGCTCGGCGACGAGACGGGAGCGCTTCTTCGGGTCGCGGCGCGGGCTGGCCGTCGGTGGCTTGACGATCACCTCCACGTCGCCGGTGTTGGTGACCGCGAGCATGCCAAAACCAAGCCGGCGGCAGAGATTGCGATAGCGGGAGTCGTTCTCGCGTCCCTTGCCGCGGGCGGACAGTTTGGCGGCGAGCCAGACCTCGTCGCAGGCGGTGGCGCGATCGACTGCCTGCAGCACCAGTTCGAGATTGAAGGAGAGCTTCAATTCGCCGATCACCACGATCGGGGGATCGTCGCCGCTCAACGCCACGAGATCGCAGCCGCCGACCTCGCCCTTGACGGTGAAGCCGAGGTTTTCGAGGAACCGTTTGACGGGCAGGTAAAGCGCAGTTTCCAAGAAGGCTCCAGGGTGGGCTCGGTTCCGCCCGTGCGACTCAATGCCGTCAGTCTAGCACTACTTTGGCAGATTTATTCACGCCGCTGCTTTCCGCCGATTTGTCTTCTGCAGTACGGGCATCGCTGAGGTCGTGGTTGAACGATGAGATCGACGATGGCTTGGCGTACGGCCGGCAGGC
>JBAUUA010000139.1:0-4360 GCA_049582465.1 Bradyrhizobium sp.
GACGTCGATCTTGGCGAACATCGGAAAGGTGACGGCATAATTGCTGTCGCAGAACTGTTCAATCTGTTTGGCATCGCCCGGTTCCTGCTTGCCGAACTGGTTGCAGGGAAACCCCAGCACCGAAAAGCCGCGCGGACCAAATTCCTTTTGCAGCGCCTCGAGACCCCGATATTGCGGCGTGAACCCGCAGGCGCTGGCGGTGTTGACGATCAGGAGCACCTGACCCTCGAACCGCTTCAGCGGCACCTCCGCGCCAGCCAGCGACGTCGCGGTGAAATCATAAATGCCGGTCATCGCGCTTCTTTCAGGCCATCGGTTCTAGCTAATCGGATCGATCGGTGCAGGCGGCGTTCCGCCGGCTTCGATTGCCTCGCCTGCCTCGAGACACAGATCCTCGCGGTAGCGGCCGGAGACGATCTGAACGCCGACGGGAACCTTCCCGACCAGCCCGGTGGAGACCGTTAGCGCAGGCAGCCCCATGAAGGGAATGGCGATCTGCGTGAGCTGCGCCTGCCATACCCGGGCGAATGAGGCCTCGTCGCGCATGTCGAGGCCGTCGGGGAACGGCAATTCGCCGGATACCGGCATCAACAGCACCGGATAGCTCTCGAAGAACTGCAGCCATTCGCGCGTCAGGGTCGCCCGCCGCGTCAGCGCCTTCGAGAAGGCGGCCGCGTCGAATGGAAACACCTTTGCCCGGTTGCCGCGCAGGCAGGCGAGCGCGCCGGGATCGCCTTCGCGCTCGGCGGCGGCGAGCTGCGCCTCATAGCCATCGCCGAGCCAAAGCTTGGTCTGCAGGTCGGCGGCCTCGCGCAGCGGCGGCGTGGTTTCGATCTCTTCCACCACCCAGCCGGCGCGCTCCAGGCGCTTGCCCGCATCGACGACCGCGGCCTTCACTTCGGCAAAGGTCTCGAGACCGTCCGGCTGGAGACACAGCGCCGCCCGCTTGGGCATGAGCGGTCCCTCCAGCGGCGCCGGCACCCACCAGGGATCGCGCACGTCCTTGCCGGACATCGCGGCGAGCGCGATCCTGAGATCGCCGATGGTGCGCGCCAAGGGTCCTGAGACCGCCGAGATCTGCGGCCCGATGGTGCGTTCGGGCAGCGCGGCATTGAAGGCCGCGACGCGCCCGACGGTCGGCCGCAGGCCGTGAACGCCACAGGCATAGGCGGGATAGCGGATTGAGCCCGCGATGTCGGTGCCATGGGCGATATGACCGATGCCGGCAGCGACCGCAGCCCCTGCCCCGCCGGAAGAGCCGCCCGGCGTGATGCCGGGGTCGCGCGGATTTTTGGTGTCGCCATGGACCAGATTGGTGGTGAACCAGCGATAGGAAAACGCCGGGCAATTGGTGCGCCCGAGGATCACCGCGCCCGCCTTGCGCAGATTGTCGATGACGGGGCTGTTGCTCTGCGCGATGACCTCGCGCTGCAGCTTCAGCCCGTTGGTGGTGGCGTACCCCTCCTGATCGATATTGACCTTGACGGTGACCGGCACGCCCGCCAGCGGACCGGGATCCTCGCCCCGCTTGATCGCCGCATCGATGGCCGCAGCCTCCGCCAGCACATCCTGCGGCCGGTGCTCGACCACGGCGTTGATCGAGGGATTGACCGCATCGAGACGCGCCAGCGCCGCGAATGCCGCCTCTTTCGCCGAAACCTTCTTCGATTTGACGAGGCCCGCGACATCAGCGGCCGACAGACGCCAGAGATCCTGCATTGCTCGCTCCATTGAACGCCCGTTTGTAGCGTTACGCGGCAATGCTTGTCGAGGATAGGTACCCCGTCATTCCGGGGCGTGCCGCAGGCACGAACCTGGAAATGACGTCGTGTTGCGAACGGCAGCGTCAGTGTTTGGTGACGGGAATGTCGGAGAAGTCCAGGATCGCTTCGGTAAAGGGAAACTCCAGCACGATCTCGCCGGTGTCGTCGGTGACTTCCAGCGTCGCATTCAGCAGACCGCCGTCCGCGCCTTCGCTCTTCAGCAATTCGCGGATCATGGCGCGGGCCACTTCCCATGCGCGATCGGGATCGCGCAGCTCTTCGCCTTCGGGATCGGAGATCAATTCTTCCTCGATGCGGGTGTTGAAGAAATAGCGCGGCATGGGTCTCGTCCACTTCGGTTGGGGGCTCCCGTTCGGGGAACCGGCGGCTGCTCACGGGTTCTTTATCTGGAATTATCCGGAATTCGCCGGGTGAGGTCGAGCCCGAACAGGCTTGCGGATTGTTGCAAACCACTATGAACCCGTTGATCGGGCTTTGGTTTGACACGCCGCCGCACAATCCCGTGAATTCTTTTTGCATCGCACCATCAAAACCTAGGGTTTTATGGCGAAGATTTCACTGGCGAACTTTTCATTCCCGATTAGTTTATCTCCCGAGGGCGGAATGCGTCCGGTCTAGCAAGGAGAGCCAAAATGGCCTGGAAGACCCCGAAAATCGTCGAAGTGCCGGTCGGCATGGAAATCAACATGTATGCGTGCGCCGCCCGCAAATAAGCGGCTGCGACTTCACGTTTTGACTTAGGTGGACCTCCAGGCATGACCCGTTCCCGACTGAGGGACGACGTTCATGCCTGCGTCCGCCTTCAAAGCTTTTCGAGTATCGAGGCTTTGAAATCAATCTCTTTGAAATCAATATCCAGGAGAGACGGATCATGCTTCGCGTCGTCGTCCTGGGCGCCGCGGCCGGTGGTGGCGTTCCGCAATGGAATTGCGGATGTGCGGTCTGCCGGAAGGCACGGAGCGAGCACCCCGAGCTGCAGAGCACGCAAGCCTCGATCGCGGTCAGCGCCGACGGCGAGCACTGGTTTCTGATCAACGCCTCTCCCGATCTGCGCCAGCAACTGATCGCAACCCCGCAGCTTCATCCCAGGGCCGGAGAGCTTCGCCATCGTCCGATCGCGGGCGTGATCCTGACCAATGGCGAGATCGATGCGGTCGCGGGCCTGTTGTCGATGCGCGAAGGCTGGCCGTTCACGATCTATGCGCATGAGAAGGTGCTCGCGATCCTCAAGGCGAACAGCATTTTCAATGTGCTGAGCGAGAAGAACGTGCAGCGCCAGGCGATCGGGATCGACAAGGCGTTCGAGCCGGCCCTGCCCGACGGCACGCCGTCCGGCATCGAGATCGTGCCGTTCGAGGTTCCCGGCAAGAGCGCCTGGTACCTGGAAGGCAAGGCTCACCCCGGCGGCAGCGATGGCGCCGGCGACACGCTCGGGCTTCGGATCCGCGACAAGGCGACGGGCAAGTATTTCTACTTTCTGGCCGCCTGCGCCACCGTGTCAGATGATCTCAAGGCCCGGCTTGCCGGCGCGCCGCTGGTCTTCTTCGACGGCACGGTGTGGCGCGACGACGAGATGATAACAGCCGGCCTCGGCACCAAGACCGGGCAAAGCATGGGACACATCGCCATGTCCGGCGATGACGGCGCGATTGGAAGCCTGGCCGGCCTCGATATCGGCCAGAAGATATTTCTGCATATCAACAATTCCAATCCGGCGCTGCTGCACGATTCCGCGGAGCGCAAGATGGCCGAGCGCGCGGGATGGCAAATCCCCGCCGATGGAACGGAGATCACCCTTTGAACGCGATCACCCAGAACGCCATGACCCAGAACGCGGTGAAACCGGACGGCATGACGGCCTTTTCGCGCGGCAACAGCGCCCCTCTGAACAGCGCTGTGGAACTCGAAGCAGCGCTCCGCCACATCGGGGCGGTGCGCTACCACAATCTGCATCCGTTTCACCGGCTGTTGCACGGCGGCAAGCTTGGCAAGGGCCAGGTGCAGGCCTGGGCGCTGAACCGCTATTATTACCAGAGCACGATCCCGATCAAGGACGCGGTGGTGATCTCGCGCTTCCGCGACCGCGCCACGAGGCTGGAATGGCGGCACCGGATCGAAGACCATGACGGCGATGTCGGCACCGAGGGCGGCATCGAACGCTGGCTGAAGCTGACCGAGGGTCTCGGGCTCGACAGCGCCTATGTGGAATCCACCGAGGGCATCCTGCCCGCGACGCGGTTTGCGGTGGAGGCCTATGTTCATTTCGTCCGCGACAGGAGCCCGCTGGAGGCGATCGCCTCCTCGCTGACGGAACTGTTCGCACCGAACCTGCATGAAGAACGCATCTCGGGGATGCTGGCGCATTACGACTTCGTCAATCCCGACATCATGAGCTATTTCAAGCGGCGGCTGACGCAGGCGCCACGCGATGCCAATTTCGCACTCGGCTACGTCAAGACCCACGCCAGGACGCCGGCGGAACGCGAGGCGGTCTGCAACGCGCTGTTGTTCAAGACCAATGTGCTATGGGTTCAGCTCGACGCGCTGTATCATGCCTATGTCGAGGGCCACATTCC
>JBAUUA010000140.1:0-5430 GCA_049582465.1 Bradyrhizobium sp.
ACGCTGTTGAGGCCCTTTTCGACGCCGGGGATGTATTCCTTCGGCACCGCGCCGCCGACGATCTTGGATTCGAACTCGTAACCCTTGCCGGGCTCGTTCGGCTCGACGATGATCGACACTTCGGCGAACTGACCGGTACCGCCGGTCTGCTTCTTGTGCGTGTACTTGACCTCGGCCTTCTTGGTGACGCGCTCACGGAACGCCACCTGCGGCGCGCCGATATTGGCGTCGACCTTGTAGGTACGGCGCAGGATGTCGACCTTGATGTCGAGATGGAGTTCGCCCATGCCCTTGAGGATGGTCTGGCCCGACTCCAGATCGGTCGATACCCGGAACGACGGATCTTCCGCGGCAAGCTTCGCCAGCGCGACACCCAGCTTTTCCTGGTCGGCCTTCGACTTCGGCTCGATCGCGATCTCGATGACCGGCTCCGGGAATTCCATCTTTTCCAGGATCACAGGCTTGTTCGGATCGCACAGCGTGTCGCCGGTGCGCGCTTCCTTCAGGCCCGCCAGCGCAACGATGTCGCCGGCATAGGCTTCCTTGATGTCTTCGCGGTTGTTGGCGTGCATCAGCAGCATGCGGCCGATGCGCTCCTTGCGGTCGCGGGTCGAATTGATGACGCCGGTGCCCGACAGCAGCGTGCCGGAATAGATGCGGCAGAAGGTGATGGTGCCGACGAACGGGTCGTCCATGATTTTGAACGCGAGCAGCGCCAGCGGCTCGGTGTCGTTCGGCAGGCGCACGACTTCGTTACCGTCCTCATCGACACCCTTGATGGCGGGAACGTCGACCGGCGACGGCAGATAGTCGACTACCGCGTCGAGCAGCGGCTGCACGCCCTTGTTCTTGAACGCCGAGCCGCACAGCACCGGAAAGAACGCGCCGGTCAGCACGGCCTTGCGGATCAGGCGCTTCAGCGTCGGCTCATCGGGCTCCTTGCCGTCGAGGTAAGCGGCAAGAACCTCGTCGTCGAGCTCGACGGCGGCTTCCAGCAGCTTCTCGCGATACTCCTTGGCTTTCTCGCGCAGGTCCTCGGGAATATCGATGTCTACGAACTTGGCGTCGAGCTTCTCTTCTTCCCAGATCACGCCCTTCATGCGGACGAGATCGACCAGGCCCTTGAAGTTGTTCTCGGAGCCGATCGGAAGCTGAATCGCAATCGGCTTGGCGCCGAGGCGATCCACAATATCCTGCATGCATTTGTAGAAGTCGGCGCCGGTCTTATCCATCTTGTTGGCGAAGACGATGCGCGGAACCCGGTACTTGTCGCCCTGACGCCAGACGGTTTCGGTCTGCGGCTCGACGCCCTGGTTGGAATCGAGCACGCATACCGCGCCGTCGAGCACGCGAAGCGAACGCTCGACCTCGATGGTGAAGTCGACGTGGCCGGGGGTGTCGATGATGTTCAGGCGCTTGCCGTTCCAGAACGCGGTGGTCGCGGCGGAGGTGATGGTGATGCCACGCTCCTGCTCCTGCTCCATCCAGTCCATCGTCGCGGCACCTTCGTGCACTTCGCCGATCTTGTGGCTCTTGCCGGTATAATAAAGGATGCGCTCGGTGGTCGTGGTCTTGCCGGCATCGATATGCGCCATGATACCGAAGTTGCGGTAGTCCTCTATGGCATGAACGCGGGGCATGGGTTGTTCCTCAAATTCCGTTCGTTTCGCCGTTACCAGCGATAGTGCGAGAAGGCGCGGTTGGCTTCCGCCATCCGGTGCACGTCTTCACGCTTCTTGACGGCGTTTCCCCTGCCATTCGACGCGTCGAGCAGCTCGGCCGAGAGCCGCTCCGTCATCGTCTTTTCATTGCGCTCGCGCGCCGCCGTGATGATCCAGCGAATCCCCAGCGCCTGCCGGCGCACGGAGCGGACTTCGACCGGCACCTGGTAGGTGGCGCCACCGACGCGGCGCGACCGCACTTCGATGGTCGGCATCACGTTTTCCAGAGCCTGCTCGAATACCGGCAGCGGGCCCTGCTTGGTCTTGGTTTCGATCAACTCGAGCGCGCCGTACACGATCGACTCGGCGGCAGACTTCTTGCCGTCGTACATGATCGAGTTCATGAACTTCGTAATGATGATGTTCCCGAACTTCGGATCCGGGTTCACTTCACGCTTTTCAGCAGAATGGCGACGAGACATCTTGTCGGTTCCCGATTATTTCGGACGCTTCGCGCCGTACTTCGAACGGCGCTGCTTACGATTCTTGACGCCCTGGGTATCCAGCACGCCGCGGAGGATGTGATAGCGCACGCCCGGCAAGTCCTTGACGCGGCCGCCGCGGATCATGACCACCGAGTGCTCCTGAAGGTTATGGCCTTCACCCGGAATGTAGCCGATGACCTCGAAGCCGTTGGTCAGGCGCACCTTGGCGACCTTGCGGAGCGCCGAGTTCGGCTTCTTCGGGGTCGTGGTGTAGACGCGCGTGCAAACGCCGCGCTTCTGCGGCGACTGCTGCAGCGCCGGCACCTTCTTGCGCGACTTCTGTACAACGCGCGGACTTGCGATCAGCTGGTTGATCGTCGGCATGTCAGCCTTCACCCTTTAGTTCAGGCGAAACCGTACATCGGCTCCGCAAATTCATTTGGGGCCACCTGCCCCATCGGCCGCCTCGCGCAAAACGTCCGCGCAAAGCGAAATCGCGCCAACTGCTCATTGCTGAGCGGAAAGCGCTTCGACGCCACAGAGGACCGCAGTCGTAACTGATCAGCTTGCGCTGGTCAGTCGGCTACCGAGGTCATGCATCCGATATCAATCTCAAGAGAACTTGCTCAAGAGAACCAAGATCGTCCTGGCAGTGCCTAGCTATCATCGACAGCGTTTGAGCGGCATTCGTCGAGGTTGGTGCCCGTCTCAATCTCGAAAGACCAAGAGGGTGATCCGTTCCGACTCTGGCGTCACTCACCGCCTGTCGTTAAGTGCGCGGGTTGTATCGGCGGTAGATAGGCAAGTCAAGGCGAAACGACAAGCCGAGAAGCGCCTGCGGCATAGGCGGAATCGTCATGCTCGCAAATTTTGGCGCAGGCCGGTGTCACCCCTTTTGCGCAATCGAGATAGCGAATCCTTCGAACCCGCTCAACGCCCTGCCCCGCCTGTCCGCAGCGGGATCGGCTCGATTCAGCTGAATATCAATATTACCCGGGTAATATAGGGTCATCCGGGCCTATTGGGGCGCCGCCAGACCCAGTTTCTTCGGTGCTGGCCCCGAAGCCCGGTGGCGGAGCCGGTTGCGCCAATTCCGCAAGTACCGGTAGCCGAGCTGCCGGCCGGCTTCCAGCCGATAAGCAAGCGATTTTCCCGGGCCGAGATCGACCAGCAGATCGACCATGGTCCGCCGCCCGGCCCAGAGCTGCGCCATGAAGCTTGCTTCCGCCGCGCAGGAATTGATCGCCCGGATCCCGGAGCTTGCAAACAGCTCCTCGGTCATCTTGTCGATCAACAGCGTGCCCGGCGAATATTTGGCGTAGGCCGCGCTGAACGCGGTTTTCCAGGTGTAGGCCGTGGTCCCGCAATACATCAGTGCCTGCGCGGCGACGGCCTCGCCGTTGACCCGCAGCAGCGCCACCGAAGCATCGCCCCGCGCGGCCAGGTTTTGCAGCAATTGCCGAACGAAGGTGGCGTCGCGCGGATCCGACAGCAGCGCGGTGCCCCCCTCACCCTTCCAACTGGCTTTTTCCAGCGCGAGAAAGGTTTCGAATGCCTGCGCGGCGCCGGCCGGCGTTCGGTCGTTCACCACCTCGACGGCGCCAAGCGCCGTCAGCCGGTTCCAGTCCTGCCGGAGCTTCTTGCGGGTCGAGCCGGATCGCTTGACGCCGAATTCAGGGGTGACGAAGGGGCGCGCGCTTGCCGAAAGCATCAGGGGCGTGACGCCGCGCACGGCGAGTTCGCGCAGCATTGCCGGATAGCTCGGGTCTTCCGTGTCGAGATCGTGCAGGCTCACGACATCGGGCAGCGACGGGCTTTTTTCGATCGCCGCGAAGAACGCCGGGATTACCGCATTGACATAGGCGGGATCGACCACGGGGCTTGAGAGAAAGGCATAGTTGTAGGGCAGCGCTTCCAGCACCGTCGGCCAGAA
Source organism: Bradyrhizobium sp. (assembly GCA_049582465.1). Classification (GTDB taxonomy): domain Bacteria; phylum Pseudomonadota; class Alphaproteobacteria; order Rhizobiales; family Xanthobacteraceae; genus Bradyrhizobium. The sequence goes on from JBAUUA010000140.1 coordinate 4,080, forward strand.
CGGCGCCATTTTTCGTAAGCGCAGCGCCCAGACGCCGACGAGTTTTCGCGCGCCCGCGTCCTCTTCCCAGGCCAGCAGCATCTCGATCCCAGCGAAGCCGGTCGCGCGAGCGGCCTCGATCGCGGCGGGGTTCATGAAGACGTTGGAGGATGCACGCCGGACGAGGTCGTCCCAATGCGGGCCGAGGTCCGGGTTAGGTGAATCGATCGTTACCGAAATCATCGGACCCATGCTTGAAGCGGCGGCGTGGCGCGCGATCTTGTTCTTCCGACATTGCTTTTCGGTTAAGTCGGCAACGGGCAGCGGCCCTGTTTCGGCAGTCGCTTTCAAGATTTGTTCGTCTTTTCGGGCGCATTGATAGGGCCTTGGGTCCAGAGGCACTGCATGCGCTACACGGATGTTGCGATCGTCGGCGGCGGCCTCGCCGGTTCAACAGCGGCGGCGATGCTGGGACGCGCCGGCATCGCGGCGGTCCTGATCGATCCTCACACCGTCTATCCGCCCGAGTTGCGCTGCGAAAAGCTCGGCGGAGAACAGCTCGACCTGTTGCGCAAGACCGGTCTGGCGGATGCCACCCTGCGCGCGACCACGCTCGACGGCGAAGTCTGGGAAGCGCGTTTTGGCCATGTCGTCGCCAGGAAGCCCAGCGACCAGCACGGCGTGATGTACGACACGCTCGTCAACACCGTGCGCGGCCAAATTCCCCCGGATGTCGAAACCATCCGCGCCAAAGCTTCCGCGGTCGCCAACGGTCCGGAGCGGCAGAAACTCGTGCTGTCCAACGGCGAGGAAATCTCGGCGCGGCTGGTGGTCTTCGCCAACGGCCTCAATGTCGGCCTGCGTCAGACGCTCGGCATCAAGCGCCGTGTCGTCAGCGAATGCCATTCGGTCACGCTCGGCTTCGACGTCGAACCGGTCGGCCGCGCGGCGTTCGATTTCCCGGCATTGACCTATTGGCCGAAGCGATCGAGCTCGCGCATGGCCTATCTCTCGATCTTTCCGATCGAAGAGAGCATGCGCGCCAACCTGATGGTCTATCGCGACATGACCGACCCGTGGCTGCCGGCGTTCAAAGAGGCGCCCGAGCAGGCCATGCTGGCTATGATGCCCGGCCTCGAGGACATGATGGGCGCGTTCAAGGTGAGCGGACCCGTCAAGATCAGGCCGGCCGACCTCTGCATCTCCGAGGGCCATGTCCAATCCGGGATCGTGCTGGTGGGCGATGCCTTCTCGACCTCCTGCCCCGCCGCGGGAACCGGCACCACCAAGGTGTTCACCGACATCGAACGGCTGTGCAACCTCTACATCCCGCGGTGGCTTTCCACCGAAGGCATGGCCGCGGAAAAGATCG
>JBAUUA010000141.1:0-7992 GCA_049582465.1 Bradyrhizobium sp.
ATCCTCCACGCTGATGGCGACGAGGACACCATTGATCGGCTGCCGCGGACGGCTCTTTTTCAGGAGATCGAGGAAGGAGAACCAGCTTTCCTTGTCGCTTCTGGTATCGGAATCCTGCGTCGTATAGCGCCCCGCGGTATCGATCAGGACGGCCTCTTCGGTGAACCACCAATCGCAGTAGCGCGTGCCGCCGACGCCCGCCACGGCCGCCGGCGTCGCGCCCCCAGCCAGCGGAAATTTCAGACCGGAATTCACCAGCGCCGTCGTCTTGCCCGCGCCGGGCGGACCGATGATGACGTACCAGGGCAGATCATACAGATAGCCGGACTTGTTGCCGCTTGCCGTTTTCAGCGTGGCAAGGGCATCCTTCATGCGCTCCTGCAGCACGGGCTCGTCATTGACCGCCTGTTCGGCGCCGCTGATGCCATCCGCGATCTGTTTGGCGCCCTTGCGACGCTGCAGGAAACCGAAGCCGGCGATCCCCGCGGCGCCGGCAACCAGAAGCAGGATGATGATGTTGCGGACGATCGCGTTCTCAAGCGGATGCCAGCTGCCGAACGCGATGAATGGGCCCGCGAAGTAGACTACGGCCGCCAGCGAACTGAGCCCGACGCCGTAAAGGACGATTTGGATAATCCGCTTTGGAAGCATGCTGCCTGTATCCAATCTCGACTATTCGCTGCGTTCGATGAAGATCTCGACACGCCGGTTCCTGGCGCGTCCTTCGGGCGTCGCGTTGCTGGCGATCGGAGCGTCCGGTCCCTTTCCTTCGATGTCGACCCGGCCCGGATCGGTGAGGCCCTGCTTGAGCACGGCAGCGACCGCCTTTGCGCGCTCGACCGAGAGCTCGAAATTGGAAGGGAAGCGCACGGTGCTGATGGGCGTATTGTCGGTATGACCCACGATCTTGATGTGCTTGGGTTCCTTGTCCAGGGTCGCAGCGACGCGGGCCGCGACCGGCTTGAAGGCGTCCAGGACAGTGGCCTTTCCCGACTCGAACAGGACGAGATCGCAGACCCGGATGACGATGAAGCTCGCGGTTTGATCCGCGGTCATCGCGCAGGCGAGTTTTTCCGCCCCCAGCGCGTTGCGAATGCGCTGCAGCTGGGTAATGCGATCGGGTGGCGGCGGTGGTGGTGGCGGCGGAGGCGGCGCGATGATGCGGCGCTTCAATTCGATGGGATCGGCTGGATGCAGCGCAAGCGCCACCTCGGCGGCATGTTCGGCTTCGCCCGACAGCAGCATCCGCAGCGTGAAATAGACTCCCGTCAGCAGCGCCGCGACGACCGCGGCCACCATCCACACCGGCACACGCGCGCGCTGCCGACGATTGGCCAGTTCCTGACCGCGCCAGTGCGGCGACAGATCGGCGGCCGATTTCGGCCGAACCCGGCGCAACAATTCGTACAGGTTACGCTGAATGAGCTGCAGGCTGGCCAGACCGTTTGCCGAAGTGCGATGCATCCCCTGGAAGCCCAGGGCCATGCACGCGTGCTGCAGTTCGAGAACAGGATAGTTGGCCAGAGGATCTGTCTTGAGGTGATCGAGAATTTCGAAAAACCGCACACCGCCGACGCGTTCGCCGAAGAAACGGCTCAACATCGAATATTGCGTCCAGACATGACGCTCTTCGGTCGGGATATGCTGCACGATGTCGTCGGCCGTCGCGCACAGGATGTATTTTGCGGTGTTGGCCTGATATTCGGATATCCCCGCGGACCGGATATCGGTCTCGAAGAATTTCACCGCGTCGGCAACCTGCTCCATCAGGCTGGCAAACGACGCGCGCATCAGGGCCACGCGCAAGCGGCCGAGCAGTTGCAGGAGCGGCCCGGCGGCACGCATGATCGGATTGGCGTTCGGCGCAACCAGTTCGTCGACGCGCAGCATCGGTGCGGCCGACTCTGCGAACCTCGGCGGTTGCGGCGTGGCCGGCGTGGATACCCATTCTTCGGACGCCGGAGTCGTTGGCGGCGCCGCATAGCCGGGCGATTGCGGTGAATAGGCTGATGACGGGCTCGTTGAGGGGGGCGTGGGCGAATATGGTGCACGCGGCGGCGGCCGCCCCGGGTCCGCGGAGGGTGGAAGAGGATCAGGAACTTGCGGCAACCTTCCACCGGGATTGGGACGAATGATCGTCCGCTCGACCCGACCGAAGGGATTTGCCGGCTTGTCCTTGTCGCTCATTGGCGGTCTTCCAGAATCGCCCATAAATGCAGTTCGAGTTCTGGCCAGTCACCCGAGAAGTGCATCCCGATCGATGCCGCCTTGCTGAATTCCGACCACAGCGGCGATTTACGATCCAGGTAGAAGTACACGTGATCGGTGATGGCACGAATATGCGGCGGCGGCGTCGGCAGATGCACCAGCGGCACGCCCGGCAGGTTGGCGTGCACGATCTCGTTCATCTTGGTGTTGGGTCCGACCTTGAACAAATGCGGAAAGTCGTTCTGGATTTCGACCAGCGGACGGCGCGCTGAGACTTCGAGGACCAGCGTCGCATTGCGGAACAGAGAGCGGTCGCGAATCGGCGACGAAAATGCGTTGGGCCGCAACTGGATGATTTCGAGCCGAATCGCGCGCCGGCCGAGTTGCGCACTCAGGAAATCCTGAAGGTCGCGCATCACCGGTCCGAAAACATTTTCCAGGTCGTCCTGATCGTACTGCGGATACGTGCGGGCCCGCCGCTCGGCCGTCGCGAACGTGGCAAGCTCGCCGACCAGTCGCAGAAATTCCTGGAACAGGCGCTCGGGATGGACGTAGCTTGAACTCCGGAGATGCCTGAGCACCGCGATGTGCCGATTCAGCAATTGCAGGACGAGATACTCAACGCTCTGCAGTCCGCCGCCCGCGGTCGGATCCGCCGCATAGCGCGCGAGTTCCTCGAGCTTATTGTCGATCCAGCCGATCGCTCGATCGATCCATCCCTCGACCACCGGATGGGCGTGACACAGCAGGACCGGAGGAACGTATTTTTCATCGAAAACGATCGTCTTGTCCCGCACTTCGATAATTCTGCCAATCCCAAGGCCGATGTAGCCGGGCTTGCTGCTCTTGCGCAACTCGAAGCCGAGCCGCGGAAAGGCGAGATCGATTTCCTCTTCGACGCGCAACTCCGAGGAAGAGTCGATGAAGGTTTCAGCGCCGATGACAAAGCGCGCCGCGCTTTCCGCCTCCCGATCGTCTGTCTCACGCGTGTTGGCGGACGCGATCGGCATGGAAAGCCAGACAATCTGACCGGCCGCGGCCTCGGGCACGACAATTGCGGGAGGCAAAGGGCTGTCGGCGGGAATACTGAAGGGAGTTCCGTCAGGCATGATGCCCGCGGCTCGCCGAAGCGCGAATTTGCTTTGCTGAGCGAGATCCCGGTCGATCTCGAGCTCGGAGAAGCCCCACGGATACGGCGTGACAGGTCGCACCCGGGATTCGAGCAGGTGCTCGTGGTAGCGATCGTTCTGTTGCAGATGATGGGGTCGAAGGAAAAGACCTTCCGACCAGGCTACCTTGGTGTACCAGGACATTTATCGGATCTCTCGAATAGCCGGATGGTCTCCGAGCGCCCAAACCATCCCGTGTTTATCCGGCTGACTCCAATATTGGTTCAGTTCGGTCCGATCTTGGTTCAAAGACGGGACAGGATTTCTCCCCGTTGGGAACAGCAACCCAAGTTCGAACCGCGCCCAATGAGTATCGCATTTTTCGCAAAAAACTGAATGTACACAGCGGGCTGCAGCAAGGCCAGCGCATTTTTAGTCGCCGTCATAGCAGCGCGCGAAGTAGTCCATGAACGTGTCCAGGATCCCGTTGTCGTGCCGCTTCGCATGGGCCTGCCAGCGAGCAACGTAGATGTCCCACAGCCGCGCCTTGCGCGAGCCCACGATGCCCGCAAGACCTCGATCGGATTGGGAAGCGGCTTCGATCGTCGCAGGGTCCACGTCCCTCATCAGCAGCGTGACGGCCTGCTGCATTGCCGTATAGGTTTTAATTTGATGTTTTTTCAAATCATCGAAGCCTTGCGCGAACGCTCGCTCGGAGTCGAGATAACTGCGGTTTTGGGAGCCAAACATGATGCGGAGGGCGTCTTCCGGCGTTGGCGCGAACTTCAGCGGGTTGTTGTTGATCGCCTGAACAGTCGTCTGGTTGGGACTGCGCGCCAATCGCTTGGCCTGCTGACGGGCCTCGAGCAGTTGCTTCATGTTGTCGGTGGCAAGCTTCATCAGCCGGCCAAATTGTTCGGCGAGTTCGGCGGGGTCGCGCCCCGCGAATGCATCGTCCGGCAGGCCGGCTCCCCGCGCCACGAGCTGAACAAACTTCGCCGTCGCATCAGCGTCCCCGTTGCGCTGCGAGGTGACCGGCGGATCCGATTCCGGAACGGACCAGGACGGCCTCGCCTCGCCCGTGCCCGGACGCCGCGGGGTCGGCACCGGGAGAACTTCGGGCGGCGGCGCGGGCGGTGGCGACGGACCCTCAGCCCAACTATCGTGTTCGCTGGCAACGGGCATCCTTCGAACGGATGACACGGAGACAGCCGCGGGCGGCGCGGGACGCACCGTCGGCACCGGCACATCGACCGCCCAATCGAGAAAATCCGGTCGGACCGGAACCGCATCGTGCGGGCCCTTTAGCTGCCGCGGGTCGATCGGATCGGCTGCATCGGGCCCGCTGTCCCAAAGGTTTTCGTCGCGGGATGGCGCGGGCGGCGGCGCGGCCTGGCCAGGTTCGACGACTTCCCCGTCCATCGTCGCGGCGATGATGTATTGACCGATCGCAAATCGGTCGCCGTCGCGCAATCGATGCGGGGCCTTGAGGCGGCTTTCAGCACCGTTCAGGAACGTACCGTTGGTCGAGATGTCGTGAAGCCAGTAAGCGCCATCGTGCCAGCGAACCTCGCAATGCTTGCCGGAGATGAAACGGCTCGAATCGGGCAAGGTCCAATCGAGATACTGATCGCGCCCGATATCAAGGCCACGTTTACCCTCGATCGAAACACTCAGCGGGCCGCCGTCAGGCAGGGTCGTCAAGTTCTCAATTCGCAGCGTCAGGGTCATTGCGGTCGATCTATCAAATCGGTCGACGCTTAGAGGCGTAGCGCTCAACTCTCACATTCGCCCCTGCGTTCAGGTCCGGTCAGGCCTCGTACAAGCAATATCGGCAGTCCTCCGGATCGGAGCATCGAACAATCTCAATTGACGTGCGAACGATGCGTCACAACCCCGTCTCGGCCAGTTTAACACCGTCCACTATACACGCTTGCATCCGAGCGGTGTACTGTTCCGGCTTAAAGAATCGGGCACTTAGCAGGATGGCGATGCGAGCCGCCCTCGGGGTCATATAGGCAGGCACCGGGACCAGGTGCTGAGGATGTGCCAGGAGTGCGCCGCCTGACCATCCGGCGCCTAGGGCGAGCCACGTCACGGGATCGTTGCTATCGCCCTGGCTGCCCATTTCAAGCGCAGCCCGCCGATGTTCGTCATCGGGATCATACACCCATGCTTCGGCCACGATAATGGGTCGAGCCCGACTTGCGGCGACCTCACCAAGCAGGCTCCTCACGCATGCGCACGCCCACCAGACCGCCTCCCGACGCGGAAGCAGGTAAGCGCAAAAGGTTACGGCGTCCGCGAATTTATGCTGTGCCGACAGCCTTTTCAAAAACGCCGTCGGCGGCTCGTCCGTAGGTTCGGCTGCAATCCCGGTTACGGACCGCGGAAAAGTTTCGAACAATGCAAGGGTGGTGACGAAGCGTGTCTGGGGCATACCAAAACCTAATCGCTAGACCGGGACCACCACCGGAACCATGCCGTTGATCAGCACCATTCCATTGAGATTGATTATCGGCGCCGTGAGGGTGATGGCGGCACCCGCCGTTTGGTTGATGGCAGCTTCGGCCGTTTCGTTGATGATGGGAGTTTCGACGGAAAACGTCGCTGGCGTAAGTGTCACCGTCGTCATTCCAACCGTATGGCTGATTGAGAGCATGGCTGTCGTGGTCTGACTTCCCATCGGGATTGAAATCGAGCGATCGCCGAGTTGAACCGTGAGCTGGTCGTCGCCATTCTTCAGTGTGACACTGCGTGACGGGCTGCCCTTCGGTGGCATGAAAGCCTCGCCGATCGTCACGCTCTGCGAATTCCTGATCGTGACCTCGTGATCTTTTTCGGCATGCATGCGAATCTTTTCCGAGCTCTTCTTGTCCTCGAACATGAACTCGTTATAGCCGTTGTGTCCCTTGGACGAGTCGGATTTCAGTCCGGACTGGGTCTTGTCGTCGGGAAGCGTGTACGGGTGCTTGTTGTCGCCGTTATAGACGCAGCCGGTTACAAGCGGCCGGTCGGGATCGCCTTCGAGGAATTCGACGACCACTTCCATCCCGATCCGCGGAATGAATTGTTCACCCCATTGCTTGCTGGCCCAGGACTGGGAAACCCGGATCGGGCAGGACTTCTTCGGATCGCGGTCCCAGAAGAACTGGACCCAGATATGACCGTGTTCGTCGGTCGATATCTCCTCGCTCTCCTCACCTTTCTTGCCGACGACTTTCGCGGTCTGGATACCGCCAATGCGCGGCTTTGGCGTCAACGGCAAGCTTCGGAACGGGCGATCGCTCGGCAGGAACTGGTAATTCCCGCTGTAGCCCGCCACGCCCGACTGACCCGTGCCATAGGATTGAACACCGTAGTTGTGGCTGACGCGGACCACGAGGTATTCCTTGTTCTCGTCCGAGGCGGGATGCTTCTCGACCGTGACAAGACCCCCGGCAAACAACGAGGGAGCATCGCCGCCGGCGTTGCGGCGACGGTCCATGGCCTGCTCCGCCTCGAGCCGGAACTGGGCAAACTGCTTGCCCTTGTCCTGCTCATCATACTTGCCGGGATAGTCATAGACTTCGAATCGCGACCGCGTGTAGTTCTCCGCGCCTTCCTTCGACGCGCGCAATTGCTTGGGGGGCTTGAGGTAGTCGTAATCGTTGAATTCGACTTTACCGGTACGGAAACGCCGATCGGAGACCCATGAATCGATCTGTTGTTCGACCCGGAGATAGGCGTCGGTCTGGAAGTGATATTTGATCTGCGGCAGGTCCGGGACCGCGCTGTGCGAGGCGCGCGAGTCGGCGAGAACCATTGTGTGCTGCCCGTCCTGATGCTCGAAATAATAGTAGATCCCGTACTGTTCCATCAACCGGGAAACGAAGGTGAAATCGGTTTCGCGATATTGAACGCAGTATTTGATCTTGTCGTAGTTTCCGGTGGTGCGGAGCTTGAAATCCGTTCCGTTGGAAAATCCGGCATCCGTGAACACCTTCTGGATGATGTCCGTCACGTTCTCATCGAGAAAGATCCGGCAATTGGCGCGGTGGGCCAGCAGCCAGAACCATGGCCGCAACACCAACCGGTATTGAGAATAATTCTGCTGTCCGCCGACCTCGCTGCCGACCCATTGCGCGTTGGTGAGGATGCCGCAGAAAAAGCGCTGCTTCTCCTCGTAGGTCTTGAGCCTGATCGTGCAGGCCTGCCCCAGCGCCTTGTCGAAATCGACGTTTTCCTGTTCGCTCAGGGCTTCGATTTGAAATTCGAACGGTTCGCCCAATCCTTCGCTGCCCGAGAAACTCTTGAGCACCAAAATGTCTTCGCCAAGGGGCGTTTTGAGCGCGGCCGCATGATTGGCTTGACTGAGCTGTCCCATCCGATCCCTCGACGAATGCCACGGCGGGGCGTCAATTCGCCCGCTCCATATAGTCGGCCTAGCGTAGGTCGGGGTTCAATTTCAACGTGGTATTGGGATTTCCGGAAGCCGGCGGAGGCCCGCCGACGCAATACGCGGGGCGCGTGCGCAGCAAGAAAGGTTAGCGGAACCGCGGCGCCGGTCCTCGGTTTTGAGGCGCGCCTTCTCAAGCCCGCCCCCGGAAGCCCGCTTGTCAGTTTGTCCCACCAAGTCCAAAGGGAAGCTGAACGGCCTTGGGAAACAGAGCCGCCAGGTTGGTAATCGACATGA
>JBAUUA010000142.1:0-1895 GCA_049582465.1 Bradyrhizobium sp.
CCTCGCGGCTCATGCCGGTTCCCTGCGCATTGGCGAAGCCGGTGCCGGCGATCAAAGCCGCCGCGGCGACCGAGATCAAAAAGCGATTAGTCATGGAATTTCTCCTCACGTGTTTTGCATTGCCCGCGCCGACAACGAAAGCGGATGCGTGAGGTTCCTCGCTTTTGCCGGTTCCATCACGTTTGTTTCTTGAACGCGTGATGAAACGCGAAGGTTGCGAGCGGCCTTTTGCTTGATTTGCGTCAAAACGAGCGGGGTGCGCCTGCCCTAAACTACATCAAAAATAATCCGCCGGTGATCAGATTCACGCGGCGTCCGTGTGAGGGAGGAAGCGCAGCCATGGCCGAACTCACCTATTTCATGGTGGTGCCGTTCGACTACGTTGATGGCGGCATTGTCGCTGGCGAACCGATCAAATGCCCAAGTCCGGCGGCTGCGATCTCGCGGGCCCAAGGGCTTTGGAAAACCTTTGGCCATGCGGGCGCGATCGCGATCAGCCGCTCCAGCGATTTCACGCTTGGCAAGTTCGATGGCAACCGGGTCCTTCGCCGATTTGGCCAGGTACCCAACGAATATTGATCATCACTGCCGGTGCATTCTGGCGATAGAAACCAAAAGAGGCCGCCAACCGGGGCGGCCTCTCGATGGGACGTCAGGCAATCAGGGTCGCTTAGCACGTCGCCTTGCCGCAGCGGGCGATGCCGATCTTTTCCTTCAGGCCGTCGAGGCCGACCGCGCCGACCACGATCTGCTTGCCGATCACGTAGCTCGGCGTGCCGTTCATGCCCATCGCCTCGGCGAGCTTGAAGTTTTCCTCGATGGTTGCGCGCACTTCGGGGCTTGCGATATCCTTCTCGATCCTGGCCGTATCGAGCCCGGCGTCCTTGGCGGCCGCCATCGCGCGCGCCTTGTCGGCGGGACCACGGCCGCCGAGCAGCTTCTGGTGGAAATCGAGATATTTCTTGCCGGAGGGATCCTGCATCCGCACGGCGACCGCGACCTTGGCGGCTTCGACCGAGCCTTCGCTCAGCACCGGGAATTCCTTCAGCACGACCTTGAGCTTGGGATCGGTCTTCATGAGATCGAGCATGTCGGCCATGGCGCGTTTGCAGTAGCCGCAATTGTAGTCGAAGAACTCGACGAAGGTGACGTCGCCGTCCTTGTTGCCGAGCACGACGCCGCGCGGCGAGTTGAAGATCGTCTCGGCGTTGGCAGCGACGCTGGCTTCGTGCTTCTCGTTTTCGGCGGCGGTCTGGCGCTTGTTGAGTTCGGCCATCGCCTCCTCCAGCACCTCCGGATGGGTGATCAAATAGTTGCGGACGATGGTCTCGATGTCGCCGCGCTGGGTATCGGTAAAGCTCTGTGCCGAAGCGGCCGACGGCATGCCGCCGAGGGCGAGCGCGAGCAGCAGCGCGGGAACGAGCAGGCGGAACGAAGGCATTGGCACAATCCTCTTCGGGTGAAAGCCGGGTTTCGAAACTGGGTGCGGCTCGATTGGTCTCTAGTTGCTCTTCATCGGCTTGGCGGCGACGATGTCGTCGGCCTTGACCCATCCGGGGGTGCCAACGGCGAAACGGGTCTTGGCGCGCGCGGCAAGCTCGCGCGCGGTCTTGTTGTCGCCGCGAAGGAAGGCGGCCTGCGCCGATGCGAGATCGGCCTCTGCGAAATCTCCCTTTCGGCCGTAGGCCATGGCGAGCTGCATGTAGCCCAAAGGCGCCTCGGTCTCGCGTGCCACCGCCGCACGCAGAATCCCGATGGCTTCGTCGGTATAGGCATTATTATCGGTCCCCACGAGCGCCTGCCCAAGTAACATCTCGATGAGCGGTGAATGGTTCGATAACGTCACGGCCTTCCTTAAAGGTCCGATCGCCTCGGCCGCCTTGCCGCCTTCCAGG
>JBAUUA010000143.1:0-10736 GCA_049582465.1 Bradyrhizobium sp.
GGTGTAGGTCAGCGCTGCCAGCGCCAGCGTCAGCAGCGAGAAATACACGCCGCGCCGCCGCAGGATGATGACGCCAGCGGCCGCCGAGACAAGGGCGACGAAGGCCATCGACAGCAGCAGCGGCAGCCAGATCTCGCCGCCGAACCAGTGCAGCTGGATCAGGCCGGCGGCATAGGCGCCGATGCCGTACCAGGTGGCGTGGCCGAACGATACCAGCCCGGTATAGCCGACACAGAGATTGAGCCCTATGGCGGCGATCGCGAGGATCACAACGTTGGTTCCGGTGTTGAGCGAGAGCCCGAGCGCGCGCGAGACAAACGGCAACGCGACCAGCGCGAGGCCTGCCAACAGCAGCGGCCGGTATTTTAGGGTGAACGAGGCGGTCGTCATTCGAATTTCTCGATGCGCTCGCCGAGCAGCCCGCGCGGCCGCACCAGCAGGATCAGGAACATCAGCACGTAGATCGAGGCCTCGCCGGCGGCAGGCGCGAAATGAATGGTGATGCCGCGCACCACGCCGACCAGGAGCGCCGAGATCACGACACCCCAGAAACTCCCGAGCCCACCGATCACCACCACGACGAAGGCGACGGTGATGATCTCCGCCCCCATCGCCGGATGCACGATCGTGATCGGCGCAAAGAACGCGCCGCCCATCGCGGCCATGCCGACGCCGAGCATGACGATCGCGGTCATGTAGGGCTGCAGCCGGATGCCGAGGGCGGCGACCATATCGGGACGCTGGATGCCCGCCCGCACCACGCGGCCGAACGAGGTCTTGTGCAGCAGCAGCCAGACCGCGAGCAGCACGACGGCGACCACTGCCAAAAGCATCACGCGGTAGCGCGAAAACAGGAATTCGCCGACGATCACCGAGCCGCGAAACACCGGCGGGATCGACGCCGACAATGGCGCCGCGCCCCAGATGATGCGGATCGCCTGCTCGGCGACCATCGCCAGGCCGAAGGTCACCAGAAGGCTCAGGATCGGGTCGGCGGTGTAGAAGCGGCGCAGGATGAAACGTTCGAACAGAATGCCCAGCATCGCGACCGCAATCGGCGAAATCACGACGGCCGGTCCGAAGCCGAGATATTTGGTGATTTCGACCGAGACATAGGCGCCGAGCGCGTAGAACGCGCCATGCGCCAGATTGACCACGCCTCCGACGCTGAAGATCAGCGACAGCCCGAGCGCGATCAGCAGATAATAGCCCCCGAGCACGAGGCCATTCACCACTTGTTCAAGCAAGAATCCGAACTGCATGCTCGATCCCGCAAAGGCACACGATGTCGGCGGCGGCGGCGACCGGGCCGTTCAATGCCGGTCAGCCGGCGCGCGCCCGAAGCAAAGGCGGGCGCCGGGCGACCGACGTAGCGGTTACAGGGAGCAGGGGTTCTGTTCTTTGGTCGACGCCAGCGATTCCAGCGGCTCGCTTGCCTTGGGAAGCGCGGTGCCGAGCGCAATGAAGTCCCACTGATCCTTGGCCTGTCCCTTCGGCCGGACGGTGAACGGATAGGCTTCCTGCATCAGCTGATGGTCCCACGACCGGAAATGCGCCTTGCGGGCCTTCAGGATGTCGAACTCGGTTTCCTTTTCGAAATAGGCGATCAGCGGATCGGTGTCGGTCGACTTGGTCTCGTTCATCGCCTGCGCCATCATCTTGAAGGCGATGTATTCGATCCAGGCATGGTTCTCCGGCGGCTTGCCGTATTTCTTGGTGAAGCTCGCCACGAAGGCCTTGGACGCCGGCACATCGAGCGTGTGATACCAGACCGTCGGCCAGGTGCCGCTGAGATTGCCGTCGCCGGCCGCCCAGGCATCGGCGGTGTTGAGGTTGAAGCCGACGATCGGGTAGGGCAGGCCGAATTCGGCATATTGCTTGATCAGGGTCGTAACCTGGTTGCCGGCGAGGTTGGAGCAGACCACATCGGGCTTTGCCTGCCTGATCTTCAGAAGGTAGGGGCTGAAATCGGTGACGTCGGTAGCGATCAGTTCGTCGCCGATGAGATTGCCCTGGTTGGCCGCGAAGAACCGTTTGGCGGCGCCGAGCAGATCATGGCCGAAAATGTAGTCGGCGGTCAGCGTGAAGAACTTCTTGTCCTTCACCATGTTGTCGCGCAAGAGCGCCTGGCCGACCGTATTCACCATCACCGTGTTCGGGATATCGGTGTGGAAGGTGTATTTGTTGCAGTTCTTGCCGCGCAGCGCGTCGGAGCGGGCGCCGGTCTGCATGAACAGCTTCTTGTTGCGCGCCGCCACCTGCATGATGGTCAGCGCCGAAGCCGAATTGATTTCGCCGATCAAGACGGTGGCGCCGTCCTGCTCGAACATGCGCTCCGCCTTGGTCGCGGCGGTGGCGGGATTGACCGAATCTTCCGACATCACGTCGAGCTGGCGTCCCATCACGCCGCCGGAGGCGTTGATTTCCTCGACGGCCAGTTTCATCCCGAGCTGGGCATAGGTGCCGAGCGCGCCGAGAAAGCCGGTCAGCGGCGTCAGATGGCCGATTCTAATCTTTTCGGCCTGGCTGTAGACGATCGACGGAAGTCCGAGCGTCGAGGCGCCGGCAAAGGCGGCGCTGGCTTTCAGCAGGGTTCGTCGGCTGTAGCGGGTCATCGTTGGTCTCCTCCCAAAGGGCGTTTCCCGATGTCCCCCTTGCAATTCCGGCTTATGCGAGAATGTGAGAGACGTTTTTCTATTATTGGATGATATTTCCGGACGCGGTCGCCGCTGTCAACGTCAAAAGCGGCGTCGCGCCTCGTCCTTAAGAAGAATCCGCCGTGTCCCTGGCGCCGAATTCCCGCGACAACCGATGGGCTGTAGCCTCGACGATCTTCGCGCTGTTGTGCAGCGCCTGGTTGGACAGCCGCCAGATCGGGCCGGAAATGCCGAGCGCGCCGATCAGCTGGCCGGTGAAATCGGTGACCGGCACCGCGACGCAGCGCACTTCGGGATTGAATTCGCCGTCGTCGAAGGCAATCCCGGTGCGCTTGATCTCGGCGATTTCGCGCAACAGCACGGTGGCATCGGTGATCGACTTGTCGGTCGACGGCTTCATCTCGACGCGATCGAGGAATCGCTTCAACTGATCGGGGCGGAGCGAGGCCAGGATGATCTTGCCGAGCGCAGTGCAATGCGCCGGCCGCACCACGCCGACGCGGTCGGTCAGTTGGAACGCGCCAGGGCCGGACGTGCGCGCGATCACCACGACCGCGTCGCCCATCCGCACCGCATAATGGGCGCTTTCGCCGGTTTCGCGCGACAGTTCCTCGAGAATGGGGGTCGCGACATTGACCATCTCGATTTCGTCGAGCGCGCTGGCGGCCAGCGCGAACAGTGGTCGACCGACGCGGTAGCGTTTTGTCTCTTTCCCCTGACGCAGATAACCCAGCGAGACCATGGTCTTCGCCAGATGGAAGGTGGTGGAGTTGTGCAGGCCGACCAGCTTGCTCAATTCCGCAAGCCCGATGCCGTCGCGGTGGCGGGCGACCTCTTCGAGGATCGCAAAGGCCCGGCCGAGCGACTGGACGCCGACCCGCTGGCGGTCGTCGGCATCGTCGTCGATATCGTGCGGCGGCGGCACCAGCTTGGCGACGGCGGACTTGCGCGGAACGGCCGGTTTTTCCAGGGTCTTTTGCTTGGTTCGGGCTCTCACAGGCTCGACTCTCCGCGGGACGTCGTTGCAACAAAGTGGGGCGCCTCGCGATCGAAATGTCCGCCGATCGCCGGGTGCCTTTCGGGGACAGTCTACCACAATATAAATTGACGTACAGTATTATGAGAAATAGGGTGCCGCGCTCCCGGGCGGTGTCGGCGCAAGCCGATCTCCTGAGAAGAGGTCGAACGATCGAGGAGAGAAGCGATGTCGCCGCGCAATGCGCTCAACGGGGCCCAGGTCATTGTCGATTACCTGATCCAGGAAAAGGTGCCGCAGGTGTTCGGCCTCTGCGGCCATGGCAACATCCAGTTCATCGACGCGCTGTATGAGCGTTCCGACGAGCTCAAGACCATTTCGGTGCACCACGAAAGCGTCGCCGGCTTCATGGCGGACGTCTATTACCGCGTATCGGGGCGGCCGACCGCGACCTTCACCTCCTGCGGGCCGGGCTCGGCGAACCTGCCGATCTCGCTCGGCAACGCGTTTCTCGACTCGGTGCCGTTCCTGGCGGTGACCGGCAACGTGCCCACCAGCCAGTTCAACCGCGGCGCGTTCCAGGAACTGTACCGGCATTATCAGGCCGACTTTCCTTCCACCGTGCGCTCCTATTGCAAGAAGGTGTTCCAGCCGACGCGTGGCGAGATGGTGCCGCTCGCGATCCGGCAAGCCTGGAAGACGATGACCACGGGCCGTCCGGGCCCCGTGGTGCTCGATGTTCCCTTCGACGTCTTCATGGAATCGGCCGCCGAGGAAGCGCCGAACGCAAAGGCCTGGAACGGCAATATTTCCAGCCGCTGCGGCGCCGACCCCGAGGGCGTGGTCAAGGCGGTCGACATGCTGCTTTCCGCCGAGCGGCCGGTGATGCTGGTCGGCCAGGGCGTGCGCTATGGCGGCGCCGCCGACGAGTTGTTGAAGCTCGCCGAACGCCTGCAGATTCCGGTGGCAGCCTCGGCTTCAGGTCTCGGCGCGATCGACTGCAACCATCCGCTCGCGCTTGGTCTGGTCGCACGCGCCGGCCATTACCAGGCCAACCACGCCACGCGCCAGGCCGACGTGCTGCTGGCGCTCGGCGTGCGCTTCGACGACCGCACCTCGAGTTCGTGGATCCCGGGCTATTCCTTCACCATTCCGCCGACGCGCCTCATTCACGTCGACATCGATCCCGAGGAAATCGGCCGCAACTATCCGGTGGCGCTCGGCCTGATGGCCGATGTCCGCACCTTCCTGCGGCAAATCCACGCCGAACTCGACCGCCGCGCCGACCTGACCAAGCGTGCTGATGCGCGCAAGAAATGGCTGGCGCAGATCGATACCTATCGCAAGGAATGGGACAAGTTCGTCGCGCCCGGCTTTTCCGACGACACCACGCCGATCAATCCGCAGCGCGCGGCGCTCGAGATCGACAAGGCGCTGCCGGAGAATGCGATCCTGGTCAGCGATATCGGCGTGCACCACAATTGGCTGTTGAGCTTCTGCAAGCCGAAGCGGCCGGACTCGCTGATCGGCTCGATGGGATTTGGGCCGATGGGTTTCGGGGTCGCTGGCGTAATGGGGGCGAAATTCGCCGCGCCCGACCGGCCCTGCGTGTCGGTCTGCGGCGATGGCGCGTTCTTCATGCATGCCAACGTGCTGGGCACGGCGGTCGAATATAATCTGCCCGTGGTCTGGGTGGTCTGGAACAATTACGCCTATGCCTCGATCCGCGGGTTGCAGCGCGGCTATCTCGGCGGCCGCGAGCTCGCCACCGACTTCCACGATCCCGTCAGCGGCCAGCGCTACAATCCGGACTTCGCCGCGATGGCCCGCTCCTGCGGCGTCGAGGGCGTGCGCGTCGACCGCGCCGGCGATCTCGGCGAAGCCATCCGCAAGGGCATCCGTGCCAACAAGCCTTATCTGATCGACGTCGATATCGCCGCCGACATCAATCCCTCCGGCGCCGGCGTCTGGGAACTGCCGGGCCTCGGGCGCAGCAAGCCGGGCATCGGCACGCAATTCGAGCCGACCTGATCGTCAATAATCCATCGAAGCGGAATTCTCATCCGCCGAAAAAAGCAGGGCAGAGGAAACGTCATGATGCTCAAGGGCAAGAAGGTTGTGGTGGTCGGGGGCTCGTCCGGGATCGGTCTTTCGACCGCCGAACTGGTGACGCGGGAAGGCGCTGAAGTCATCATTGCCTCGCGCAATGCCGAACGGCTCAACGCCGCCGCTGGCACCATCGGCGCCCGGGCGATTGCGGCCGACGTCACCAATGACAAGAGCGTGGAAGATTTGTTCCGCGCCTGCGGCCCGGTCGACCATGTCGTGGTGACCGCGGCACAGCTCAAGACCGGTCCCTTCAAGACGGTGGCTATGGACGATGTGCGCTCGACCATGGAAGGCAAGCTCTGGGGCGCCTGGCGCGTCGCGCGCTTCGCCGATATCCGTCCCGGCGGATCGCTCACGCTGGTCTCGGGCTACCTGAGCATTCGGCCACGGCCCAATTCCGCGATCATTAGCGTCGCGAACGGCGCGCTGGAATCGCTCACGCGCGCTCTGGCGCTCGAGCTCGCGCCGGTGCGCGTCAATTGCGTATCGCCGGGGATCGTCGACACGCCGATCCGCGCGGCGATGCCGGAAGCCGCGCGCCGAGATATGCTGGCCAAGACCGCGGCGAGCCTGCCCGTGGGGCGCGTCGGCGTCGGCGAAGACATCGCCCGGCAGATCTTTGCCTTCATGACCATCGGCTTTGCGACGGGATCGATCGTCTATCTCGACGGGGGCGGGCTGGTCACCTGAACTACAGCCCTTGGGCCTGCGAACGCACATGCCGCAAAACCCCGCAAAGCTGGTTGTTGTCGGGCATGGGGCGGCCGGACTGGCGGCCGCGCTCTCGGCGGCCGAAGCGGCGCAGAGCCGCGGCCTCGCCGTCGACATCACCGTGCTGGAGAAAGCGCGCGAGGACGAAGCCGGCGGCAACACTCGCTGGTCGCCGTCAAACATGCGGCTCGATGCTCCCGATCGGATCGATCCCGGTTTCGCCGACGACATGCTCAGGGTTTGCGGCGAGCGCGGCGACGCCGGCTATTTTCGCGCGATGGCGGACAACGCGACCGCAACCGTCGGATGGCTTCAACGCCACGGCGTCGAATTCGTCACACCGCTTTATTATCTCAGCGCCGGCCCTTCGCGTATCCAGCCGGTCGGCGGCGGCGGCGCCATCGTTGCAAAACTGCTCGCGGCCGCGAAGCAGGCCGGCGTGACGGTTCGCTACGAAGCCGAAGCGCAGCGGCTGGTGATGGCGGAGGGTCATTTCATCGGCGGCATCGAAGTCCACGCCGGCGATGGCGCCATGACAACGCTCGACGCGGATGCGGTGATTCTCGCCAGCGGCGGATTTCAGGGCAACCCTTCGATGATGCGCGCGCATTTCGGGCCGGGCGGAGAAAGCATCAAGCTGATCTCGCCGGGAACGCGCTTCGACACCGGCGACGGAATCCGGATGGCGACCGAGCAGGGCGCCGCTATTTCCGGCGATTGGGACGGCATGCATATCGAGCCGGTCGACCCGCGCAGCAAGAATTCCGCGCCGGTCGTGCTGGTCTATCCCTACGGAATTGTGGTCGATCAGCACGGCCACCGCTTCTTCGACGAGGGAGGCGGCCTGATGCACGAGACTTGGGAAGCCCTTGCCCGCGACATCCATTTTGCCAGACCGAAGCGCACGGCGTACGCGATCCTCGATTCCCGGCTGTTCGACATCGAGGGTTTTGAACGCGCGATCCGCTCGGAGGTGCCGCCGTATCAGGCTGAATCGCTGGAAGCGTTGGCTATGCAGATCGGCATTCCCGCAAGTAATTTGCGAAGCACGATCGATGCGTTCAATGGGGCGGCGACCGGCGCCCCCGCGCGGTTCGATGCGGCGCGCTGCGATGGCTTGGCGGCCGCAGGGACGCTAAAGCCGCCGAAATCGAACTGGGCGCGGGCCATTACAAAGCCGCCGTTTCTCGCCTATCCCCTGGTCGGCGCCATCGCCTACACGTTTGGCGGTCTCGCCACCAGCGCAAGAGCCGAAGTGATGGACGAGCGCGGGCCGATGCCGGGCCTCTACGCCGCCGGCGAAACCACCGGGCATTTCTACGGCACCGCGCCGAACGCGGTTGCGGTGCTGCGGGCGCTGGTTTTCGGAAAGATCGCGGGAGAAGCGGCTGTAGAATTCCTGCAGCGGCGATAGCATCGCCTCCCGCGCTGGACAATAAAGAGGAAACACGACCATGACCGAACTGAACAACGGCGCCTTCATCCGCAATATTGCCGAAGTGCCGTGGCGCGAATTTCCCAATCATTTCGGCGGCGCTTTGTCGAAGCCGCTGGTGATGCCGGAGACCGCCGGCAGCCGCCACATCGATTACCGGATCTCGATGTACCAGCCGATGGCGCATCTCGCCCGCCACAAGCATCAGGTTCAGGAGCAGATCTATCACGTGCTCGAAGGCGAGGGGCTGATGGAGATCGCGGGGAAAAACCATCTGGTGCGCAAGCACGATTTTATCTTCTTGCCGCCTGGCGTGGAGCACGCGATTTCCAATTCGGGACTGGTCGATCTGGTTTTCCTGGTGATCACCTCGCCGGTTACCGACGACGCCAAGATTGTCTAGGCCCAGCCGCGCGGGCGCAGTCATCATGCCGGCTTCCGACGCATACGATGTCGTCGTCATTGGCGCGGGCGCCGGTGGGATGACGGCGGCCGCCGTCGCCGCCGCGGAGGGCTTGAGCGTCCTTGTCGTCGAGAAGACGGAATTCGTCGGCGGCACGACGGCGTGGTCGGGCGGGATGGTCTGGATCCCCGGCAACGCCCTGATGAAGCAGGCGGGCATCGATGACAGCGATTCGGAAGCCGCCAGCTATCTCGCCGGCACCGTTCCTGAGAGCGACAACGCCGATTTGCGGGAGGTGTTTCTGGCGCGGGGGCCGGAGGCGGTCGACTATCTCTTGGCGAACACGGAAGTCCGGCTGCAGCCGGTGAAAACCTATCCCGACTATTATCCGGAGAAGCCGGGGTCGACCGCCGGCGGCCGCGTGCTCGAGCCGGTGAGCTTCGACGGCGCCGAACTCGGCAAGGATTTTGCGCGGCTGCGTCCTCCGCTGCCGGAATTCACGTTGTTCGGTGGCATGATGGTCAACCGGCTCGATATCCCCCATCTTCGCAAAGCGGGCCGTTCCTTGCGCTCGACGCTGCGCGCGCTGCGGCTGGTTTCGCAATATGCGTGGCAACGGCTTTCTGCGCCGCGGGGAACGACGCTGCATCTGGGCAATGCTCTCGCCGCGCGCCTCTATGCCTCGCTGCTGAAGCGAAACGTCGAGATTATCTTCGGCGCCGATGTTGAGCAGCTTCTGATCGAAGGCGATACCGTGAAGGGCGTGACGATAAAGGATTCATCCGGCTCGCGGACGATCGCCGCGCGCAAGGGCGTCGTGCTGGCGACCGGCGGCTTCTCTCACGACGCAAGACTTCGCGAACAGTTCTTCCCGGCTGGAGCAGGGATGGTTTCCGCCACCGCTCCGGCCGGCACCGGCGACGGCCTGCATGTGGCGACGGCCGCCGGCGCCAGCATTCATACGCGCGTGGCCAGTCCCGCCTACTGGGTGCCGGCGTCGCTGTTCAGGCGCGCCGATGGCAGCCGGGGCGTCTTCCCGCATACCGTGACCGACCGCGCAAAGCCCGGAATCATCGCGGTCAATGCCGCGGGCAGGCGCTTCGTCAACGAAGCCTTGTCCTATCACGAGTTTGTCCTGGCCATGCTGCGCGATGGCAACGATGCGCAAAACCGTTCATTCTACCTCGTCTGCGACCGCCGGTTTCTCTGGTGCTACGGGCTCGGCCGGATACAACCCTTCACGGTTCGCGTGAGGCGATATGTCCGGAGCGGTGAACTGATCGAGGCGCGCAGCATCGAGGCACTCGCCGAGGCCATCGGCGTCGAAAAATCGGCGCTGGCAAAGACCCTGGAGAAATACAACGCATCCGCCCGCATCGGCATCGACCCGGAATTCGGGCGCGGCGGCTCGATCTATCAGCGTCACCTTGGCGATGCCGGCCATTCGCCGAACCCTTGCGTCGCGCCGATCGAGCAGCCGCCGTTTTACGCACTGCGGATTGTTCCCGCGGATCTCGGCACGGCGATCGGTCTGCGGACCGACGGCCATGCCCGCGTTCTCAGGGGCGACGGCAGCATCATTGCCGGGCTCTATGCCTGCGGCAACGATATGGGCTCGATCATGAACGGAAATTATCCGGGGCCCGGTATCACGCTCGGGCCGGCGCTGACCTTCGGCTACATCGCCGGCCGGCACCTCGCACAGGAGAGGGAATAAGCATGACCAACCTGGCCGCAAGCTTCGGCGTCAACACCTATTCCTATGTTTTCGGCGGTAGCGCCGCCGATACGGTCGCGCGGCTGGCGGACCAGGGCTATGGCGGCGTCGAACTGATGTTCTTTCCCGGCCATCTCTGGCCGTCCGAGCTTGACGCCGCCGAGCTTCGCAGCCTGCGCCATCTCTGCGAACAAAGATTGCGGCTGGTGGCCGTCAACATGCCCAATGTCGACATCAATGTCGCCGCCGCCGCCGAGGAAATGCGCGCCTATACGCTCGATCTTCTGAAAAAATTCGTTCGCTGCGCCGGCGAATTGGGCGCGGGCGGGATCATCATCGGCCCCGGCAAGCCCAATCCGCTGTTTCCGATGCCGCGCGAGCGCATGGTCTCCCATTTCTATCGCGCGCTCGATGTGCTGGCGCCGCTGGCGCGTGAGGTCGGCACAAAACTGTTGATCGAGAACATGCCGTTCGCTTTCCTGCCGGATGCGGAGTCGCTGATGAAGGTGGTCGACGGCTACGGCGATGCCGGCATTCGCGTCATCTACGACGTGGCGAACGCGCATTTTATCGGTGAATCGCCGATCGCTGGACTGCGCCGCGTCCGCGATCGGCTCTCTCTCGTTCATTTCTCCGACACGACGCGGCAGAGTTACAAGCACGATCCCTTAGGGCAAGGCGACGTGCCGCTCGCCGGCGTTGCGTCCGCAATGAAGGAGGTTGGATAT
>JBAUUA010000144.1:0-10383 GCA_049582465.1 Bradyrhizobium sp.
CGCGACCAGATTGGCGCGGATGGTCAGCGAGGCCGCTTCCGCCGGGTTCTCGGCAATCGCCGTGCAGGCAGCGGCCACGCCCGGCGAATAGGCGAGCGCGAGGTCGCGCTGGTTGGCGAGCGGCTTGGTCGGCTGGATCTCGAGCTTACCCGGCCGCGGCAGCCGGTGATAGGCCAGCGCTGCGGATTGGAGATCTTCAGAATGGGATGTCATCAATTGCCTCCGCGGGCGCCCTCACCCCGAATCCAGGCTTCGGTGCTTGATTCATGGGAAGATCAGGTTTGCGGCAGATTGAGCCGGATGTGAAGCTCCCGCAACTGCTTCGCCGTCACTTCCGAAGGTGCCCCCATCAGGAGGTCCACGGCCTGCTGGTTCATCGGGAACAGCGAGATTTCGCGCAAGTTCGTGGTGCCGCACAGGAGCATCACAATCCGATCGACACCGGCCGCCATGCCGCCATGCGGCGGCGCGCCGTACTGGAACGCGCGGTACATGCCGCCGAAGCGCTCGACGACGTCCGTCTCGCCATAGCCGGCGATCTCGAACGCCTTCACCATCGCCTCGGGACGGTGATTGCGGATGCCGCCGGAGGCGATCTCGTAGCCGTTGCAGGTGATGTCGTACTGGAACGCCTTGATGGTCAACGGATCCTGCGTCTGCAGCGCCTCGAGCCCACCCTGCGGCATCGAGAACGGATTGTGCGAGAAGTCGACCTTCTTGTCTTCCTCGTTGTATTCGTACATCGGGAAGTCGACGATCCAGGCGAGTTCGAACCGATCCTTGTCGATCAGGTTCAACTCCTCACCGAGTTTGGTTCGCGCCAGGCCGGCAAATTTCCAGAATTTGTCAGGATCGCCAGCGACGAAGAACGCCGCATCGCCCTCCTTCAATCCGAGCTGCGCGCGGATCGCCGCCGTCCGCTCCGCGCCGATATTGTTGGCGAGCGGGCCCGCGCCCTCGCCGCCCTCGCGCCACATGATGTAGCCGAGCCCGGGCTGGCCCTCGCCCTGTGCCCAGGAGTTCATCCGGTCGCAGAACGCGCGCGAACCGCCGGCGGGTCCGGGAATGGCCCAGACCTGGTTCTTGGAGTCTTCCAGCATCCGCGCGAACACCTTGAAGCCGGAGCCGCGGAAATGCTCGGAGACGTCCTGCATCAATAGCGGGTTGCGCAAATCGGGCTTGTCGCTGCCGTATTTGCGTAGCGCCTCGGCGAACGGAATCCGCGGCCAACGCTTGGTGACCGGTTTGCCTTTTGCGAACTCCTCGAACACGCCTGTTATGACCGGTTCGACGGCTGCGAAAACGTCGTTCTGCTCGACAAAGCTCATCTCGAGATCGAGCTGGTAAAACTCGCCGGGCAGCCGGTCGGCGCGCGGGTCTTCGTCGCGGAAACAAGGCGCGATCTGGAAATAGCGGTCGAAGCCGCTCATCATCAAGAGCTGCTTGTATTGCTGCGGCGCCTGCGGCAGCGCGTAGAACTTGCCCGGATGGATCCGGGACGGCACCAGGAAGTCGCGCGCGCCTTCCGGCGACGACGCCGTCAGGATCGGGGTCTGGAACTCGAAAAAGCCCTGCTCCTTCATCCGCTTGCGCATGGAATCGACGATCGCGCCGCGGGTCATGATATTCTGGTGCAGTTTCTCGCGGCGAAGGTCGAGGAAACGGTACTTAAGCCTGATGTCTTCAGGGTATTCCTGCTCGCCGAACACGGGCAGCGGCAGTTCGGCCGCCGGTCCCAGCACCTCGATCTCGCTGACATAGATCTCGACGGCGCCGGTCGGCAGTTCCGGATTTTCGGTTCCGGCCGGGCGCCTTCGCACCTTGCCGTCAATCCGCACCACCCATTCCGAGCGCAGTTTCTCGGCATCCTTGAATGCCGGCGAGTCCGGGTCGGCGACGCATTGGGTCAGGCCGTAATGGTCGCGCAGATCGATGAACAGCACGCCTCCATGGTCGCGAACGCGATGGACCCAGCCCGACAGCCGGACCGTCTCGCCGATATGGCTGTCGCGGAGCGCGCCGCAGGTGTGTGACCGGTAACGATGCATGGAAATCCCGAAAATGGCTGTCAAAGGGCAGAATCGGCCCGGCAATGCCGGCCCCGAAGAGGGTCAGGGTTTACCCGAGCGCGTCCGGCGCGGCAACCGAATGCGGCCCCAGACCTGCCCCCTAAAAAAATGGCGGCAGGCCCGAAAAAAGAGACGGTAAAACAACGCCCCCAAGGCACCGGTGCTGCGGCAAGCCAATTGTCTATTTCCGCCACGTGCCTATCTTGAGGCCATGACGGTGCATTTCCCCTTCCAGAACACCTATGCGGCGCTGCCGGCGAACTTTTTCGCCCGCGTTGCGCCGACCCC
This sequence comes from Bradyrhizobium sp., assembly GCA_049582465.1. GTDB lineage: Bacteria > Pseudomonadota > Alphaproteobacteria > Rhizobiales > Xanthobacteraceae > Bradyrhizobium. The sequence goes on from JBAUUA010000144.1 coordinate 2,358, forward strand.
GGTCGTCTCGCCCCGGCTAATAAAACTGAACCGGCCGCTGGCGCTCCAGCTCGGGCTCGATCCGGACCGGCTGGAAAGCCCGGAAGGCGCGGAAATCCTCGCCGGCAAGCGCCTGCCCGACGGCGCCGACCCGATCGCCATGGCCTATGCCGGTCACCAGTTCGGCCATTTCGTGCCGCAGCTGGGTGACGGCCGCGCCATCCTGCTCGGCGAGGTGATCGACGCCGACGGCGTCCGCCGCGACATCCAGCTCAAGGGGTCGGGCCCGACGCCGTTTTCGCGCCGGGGCGACGGCCGCGCGGCGCTTGGTCCGGTGCTGCGCGAATACATCGTCAGCGAGGCGATGGCGGTGCTGGGAATCCCGACCACGCGATCGCTCGCCGCCGTGTTGACGGGCGAAAGCGTATTGCGCGAGACCGCCCTGCCGGGCGCTGTCCTTACCCGCGTCGCCTCCAGCCACATCCGGGTCGGAACCTTCCAGTACTTCGCGGCCCGCCGCGATACCGAGGGCGTTCGGCAGCTGGCCGATCACGTCATCGCCCGGCATTACCCTGATATAGCGGACCGCGAGCGTCCCTACCTCGCGCTGCTCGGCGCCGTCATCGCGCGGCAGGCTGACCTCGTCGCGCGCTGGCTGTTGGTCGGATTCATCCACGGCGTCATGAACACCGACAACACCTCGATCTCGGGCGAAACCATCGATTACGGCCCGTGCGCTTTCATGGACCATTACGATCCGGCGCAGGTGTTCAGTTCGATCGACGAGATGGGCCGCTATGCCTACGCCAACCAGCCTCGAATCGCGCAGTGGAACCTGACGCGGCTCGCCGAATGCCTGCTGCCGCTGATTTCCGACGATCAGGACAAGGCCGTTGCGGAAGCACAGGCGGCGATCGGCGAATTCGTCGAGGTTTTCGATTCCGCCTATCAGGCAGGCCTGCGCCGCAAGCTCGGCCTCTTCACCGCACGCGACGACGACCGGGTCCTGGCGCAGGACCTGCTGGATGCGATGGCCAAAAACCAGGTCGACTTTACGCTTGCCTTCCGGCGGCTGGGCGAAGCCGCGCTCGGGCCCGACCACGATGGCGCGATCAGGGGATTGTTCGCCGACCCCGCCGCCTATGACGAATGGGCGACGGGCTGGCGGCAGCGGCTCGCCGACGAACCTCAGGATTCCGTAACCAGGCGGACGGCGATGCGAGCGGTCAACCCGGCCTACATTCCGAGAAACCACCGGGTGGAAGCGGTGATCGAAGCCGCCGTGAACCGGGACGATTTTGCGCCCTTCGAGGAGCTTTGGGCGGTGCTGTCGAAGCCGTTTGAGGACCAGCCGGCGTTTTCGTCCTATGCCGAGCCGCCGGAACCGCACGAGCGCGTGCTTCAGACCTTCTGCGGCACTTGAGGCCGCTAACGTTCCATTAAACATTCCGAGCGGCGCCGGCAGCAGCGCTGCAGGAATTAAGAGAGGGTCAATGCGTTCCCGACAAGTCTAACGGCCTGGCTTGGGGGAACTGTCGTGTTTGACGCGTTGGTATTTGAGTTCATCGGATTGGCGATACTTGGGCTTTGCATCATCGTGCTTGCCGTGCCTTCGCAGCGACGACCGTCTGCCCGGCACGTCAGCGACTCCTGACGTATCGCAGTTTGCAACGAAGATCGGCTGCATCGGACCGTCCCGGGCACACCCCCGAGGCTGAGTCCCCAGCGGAAAACCATCGGAGTGTGGAAATGCAAGGCTCGAATTCGCCCCAAGACCCTTGACATATCAGCGCTTTCGGCAGAACGCCGTCTTTGGAAGCGTCATGGATTGTTCATGGATCTGATTACCACCACTTCGGACCTCGCGGCCGCCTGCACCCGCCTCGCCCAGCACCCGGTCATCACCGTCGACACCGAATTCCTGCGTGAGACCACCTATTATCCCCTGCTCTGCGTCGTGCAGATCGCGAGCGCAGAGGAAGCGGTCGTGGTCGATACGCTGGCCGCGGGCATCGACCTGAAGCCGTTCTTCGAGCTGATGGCCAACGAGAAGGTGCTGAAGGTTTTCCACGCCGCCCGCCAGGATATCGAAATCGTCTGGCACCAGTCCGGCACCATTCCGCACCCGATCTTCGACACCCAGGTGGCGGCTATGGTGCTCGGCTATGGCGACAGCATCGCCTACGACCAGCTGGTCGAGCGCATCACCGGCCACCGGCCGGACAAGACCCACCGTTTCACCGACTGGTCGCGCCGGCCGCTGACCGACGAGCAGATGCACTACGCGGTCTCCGACGTCACCCATCTGCGCGACGTGTTCGCAGCGCTCGACGCCGATCTCAAGAAGCGCGGCCGCAGCGACTGGGTCAGCGAGGAGATGGAGGTCCTGACCTCGCCGAAAACCTACGACTTCCACCCCGAGCGCGCCTGGGAGCGGCTGAAGACGCGGGTGCGCAAGCCGAAGGAGCTTGCGGTACTGATGGAAATCGCGGCCTGGCGCGAGCAGGAGGCGCAGAGCCGCGACGTTCCACGCAGCCGCGTGCTGAAGGACGATGCGGTCGGCGACATCGCCACCCACGCGCCGACCAGCCTCGAACGTCTCGCCAATCTGCGCTCGCTGCCGAAAGGATTCGACCGGTCGAAATGGGGCACGGACATCGTGGCCGCCGTGCAGCGCGGCCTGGCGCGCGATCTGGCTTCCCTGCCCAAGATTGAAAAGCCGCGCGGCAATTCAAACGGGGCGGCGATCGTCGAGCTTCTGAAAGTCCTGCTGCGGATGACGTCGGAGCGCCACGCCGTCGCCAGCAAGGTCATCGCCACCGTCGACGACCTCGAGCAGATCGCCGCCGACGACAACGCCGACGTCGCCGCGCTGCACGGCTGGCGTCGCGAGCTGTTCGGCGAAGCGGCGCTGTCGCTGAAGCATGGCCGGCTCGCGCTCGCGATCGAAAAAGGTCGGGTCGTCAGGGTCGATCGAAACTAGATCCCCGTTTCGATGGAAGCGAAACGAGGATCTGGATTCTTCATCTGACGCGTTTTCCTGGCGCGAACCGGTCTCCGCTTCGCTTGAAAAGGCTTTAGGGAAAACGCTATCCCGCCGTGCCGTCTTCCTCTTGTTCCTCCTCGTCATCGGCGGCTTTCAGCGCTTCCGACACCTCGACCAGGACCATCGACAGGATATAGGCGCTGGTCGGCAGATTGAGCCGACGCGCCTTTGTAATCGCCATCGAAATATCCTGCGCCAGCTCGCTAAGATCATCCCCGCGGGTCGCCATTTTCACTCGCTTCTCAAGCCTTCAGCCTACGCACGGTCGAACGATTTGCAGATCGCCCGTCAGCCCGACGCGGGCCGCGATCATCCGTGGATCATACCGCGATTTTGCCGCTTGCCCCGATCAGGTCCGCAGTCCCCACAACTCCGGCGAAATTGCTGATGACTTTGACGACCGCGAGCTTGTATGACGCGGCGTCGCCGACGCCGGGGCGTCTGCAGGCCACCGCGTCGCTGACGAGTTGATAGCGATGGCTGCGGTGAAACCCGTCGACCACGGTCGACAGCACGGTCTCGTCGAGCGAAAATCCCATCAGCACGCAGCGAATGTTTCTCATGTTCGACATGTATTCGGCGAACCGCGTCGAACTGTAGGCCGAGGGCAGCGGATGCTCGAAGGTCAGTTCTCCCGGCCTCGGTTTCAGTTCCGCGATCCAGTCCGTCAGGTTCGACGCCGGATTGAACCACGCGGCCTGGGCGATCCGCTTCAGATGCATGACCGGCCAGAGATTGTCGCGCCAGAGCGTCATCAATTCGAGACAGCGCGCCGTGATCGCCTCGGCGTCCGATATGACGTGCCTGCGGCCCTCGGTGAGATACTCGGTCTGAAGATCGGCGCAAACCAGAAGCGGCGGATCATCGTGGAGCGAAGCCGGCATTATTTTTCGATTTGAAATCATGTGTCAGCCAAGGCGGGAGTGCGAAGTGGAGAGGTGACCGCCCGACCCGCGGAAATATCGAGGACGCCGGGCCTGTCCCAATCGCCCTCCGGCCTGATAATGACGTAAGGATCGCTGTCGAGCGTGATGGCATCGGGGCTCGGCTCGAGGTCGAGCACCATCTCGGTATAGGAAAAATCGGAAAAGGTGATCTTCCGGTTGTGGCCTAGCGGCTTGGCACCGAAATGCGCCCAGAAATTCACCAGCCGGTCTTGCGCGTGGCCGTAGACCTTCTTGAATCCCTTGCGCTTGATGTATTCAAAGCTCGCCTGCACCAGCTTGAACGATATGCGCGACCGCCGGAACTGATGCCGCACGGCGAGACGTTCGATCTTGGCAAACTCGCCGAAAAACCGCACCCGAAGGCAGGCCGCCGGCTCGTTGCCGATAAATCCGATGAAGTGCGCGGCGACCAGATCGTTGCCGTCGAATTCCTCCTCGATCGGGCAATCTTGCTCGGCAAGGTACACGGCGGCGCGGATGGCGGTCACCAGCATCAGATCGTTGGGATCGCGGGCGATGCGGATTGATATCGTCCGCGAGCCGGGTTTGGGCGATGGTGGAGGCTTAGTGCCGTGCATCTGCAAAACTCCCTGCTGATGTGACTGCCCGCGCGTTGGCCGAAATGCGATTCCATGGCCGCTGGTAACGCCAGAGCTCGCGCTGAAGGCTTGGGATCGGCTCGAAGCCAATTGCGATCATCAGATTGCGCCCATCCTCGCTAGACGGTTGAGCGTAGAGATCGGCGGCCGCCAACCGCGTCTGGCAAAGTTGTTTCGACACATTGCCCAGTCCGGCCATTGCCTTGCCGCGGCCGGCAATCGCCCACACGTAGATTGCGGACGCCTCGTCGGAGCGACCGGCGAGCAGCGAGAAATCGGGATGCGTGAGATTCATTTCTGCGTGCATGAGAGCATCGTGCCCTCGGCGGTTGAGATAGAGGAAGGCCACGGCGCCGAGTAGTGTGTGCTGCCGGCGAAACGTCAGGATGCTGTCCGGGTCGAACGCGAAGTATCGTTCGAGGTCCGGTTCCGCGATCTGGACACCCGGCACCATCCGGTTGCCCATCTCGGCGATGGCGGAAAGCTCGTGGCGCCGCGCGGGTTGCACGTCGATTTCCGCGCTTCTGGGCAGCATGTCGAAATCGCGTTTTGCGGCCAAAGTGGCCCTTTCCTTAACGGGATCACGCATCTATCGTCACTCCAGCCTGCTAGACGCACCATAGCGGGCGGGGAATTTGGGTATGCAGCAACTATTGCACCGGGGTGCTGCGATGACGCAGCACCGAGCCGACGAGATCCTGGATGCATCCTGGGACGACCTGAAATCGTTCCTCGCCTGCGCGCGGTACAAGAGCTTTCGCAACGCTGCCGACGTGCTCGGTCTCACCAGCACCACACTGATGCGCAGGATCGACCGGCTCGAGGAACGCATCGGCTGCAAGGTATTCTTGCGCGACCAGAGCGGCCTGACCTTGAGCGAGGATGGCGCCGCGATGATCGGCGACGTGATGGAGATGGAGCGTCACGCCTTCAATGTCTTTCGCCGCGCGTCTCAATCGAGCGACACCGCCGGCACCGTTCGCGTCGCCGTGACCGAGGGGCCGGGCAATTTCTGGATTCTTCCGCGGCTGATCGATTTTCACAGAACCTACCGGAAGATCACCGTCGATCTGCGCTGCGCCATGGAGCAGGCCGACGTCGCCAGATTGGAAGCCGATATCGCGATCCAGCTGGAGCCGCCAACCAATCCCGATCTCATCGTCGCCAAGCTCGGCAGGCTTCACATCTACGCTTTCGTCTCGGAGGAATATCGCAAGCTCCACGGCGTCCCCTCGCTTGCGGATCTCAGGAACCACAGGCTGGTCATCCAGCATGCGCCCCAGGTCGACGATTCCGCCTATGCCAGGGTGTTGGGACTCACTTCATTGGAAGGGATCGTCGGAATTAAAACGAACTCCAGCATCGGGGTTCTCTACGCAATCGAGCGCGGCGCGGGCATGGGCTTTCTGCCGACCGCGCTGGTCGCGCTGGGGGCGAACCTGGTTGCCGTCGACCTGGGCGTCCACCATCACGCCGATCTCTGGCTTGCCTATCACAAGGAGTTCCGCCACTCCGATCGGCACAAGATCGTCATCGATTGGATCAAGAAGATATTCGATCCCAAGGCCTACCCTTGCTTCCGGGACGAGTTCATCCACCCGAACGATCTCATCCCCCTGATGGCCGCATCCAAAGAGACCTACGGACTTGAAGGATACGCAGCGGCCGCCCCCTTCCCCTGAAAATGCTATGGCGTTTTCGAGCGAAGGCCTGCCGCGCACTTGGATAGCGGGGCGGATGCCGGTTCGCATGAAGAAAGCGCGTCAAAACAAGAATCCAGAGCTTCGGTTCTGATTTAATCAGAACCGATCATGCTCTAGAACTTCAGCTCGAGGCCGAGCGTTCCCTGATGCGACTGCAGCGCAGCGCGGAGCTTGGCGTCATAGTTGAGATAGAGCCGCGCCGTGTTGGTCAGGCTGAGCGAGGCGGATGCGCCGGCGTCCGCGCCATACCGGCTTTCGCCAATGCCCTGCACCGTGATGCTTTCGGCACCGAGGCTGACGATGATCGAACTGAAGTTCTGCGAGGTATTGTCGATGAACTTGCCGTAGGCGGACAGATCGAAAACCTTCTGATCGAAGATCCAGTAGTGCCCGATCTCCGCGCCGATCAGTACGCGCGATCGCTCCACCGTCGCTCCGCTCGCCGTCAGCGGGCCTAGCCCCCCGACCTCCTGAAACGATCCGGTCGTGGCGCGCACATATTCGAGCGCAGCTTTCGGCACGATACGGCTTTGGTCGATGGTCCAGTAGTAGCTGAGCTCGGTCAGCGCGCCATCGATCCGGGCATCGTAGCCGGCGCTGGCGATACCGAACCCGGTGTCACGGCTTGAATTGATCTTGCCGAAACCATGGATCAGCGCGACCGCCCAGGTCCACGGCCCCTTGTCGACCGAAGCGTTGAAGCCGAACTGGGTAAGGTCGAGGGTGGCCGACTGCATCGCCAGCGGAACGTCGATGGAGGTACGGCTCTGGTCGACCGAGACGCCGAGGTTGACGCCAGGCGCGACCGTGGCGCCGAGGCCTGCGACACCGCCCCAGGTCGTGCGATGATCGCCGACGAAATCGGCCTGTGCGCCTGCCCTGGTCGAGATACCGTAGGCTTCGCCCCAGGTCCGAAATCGCGGCGCGTCGGTCGTCTCGGAGGCGCCGCCACCACCGGGATTGGTCCGCAAGTCGCGCCCGAACCCGGATGACGCCAGCCCCCCGAGCCGCTCCAGGAACGTGCTGCCGAGATTGGTCACGGTCGCGCCGGCCGAAACGTCTGAATTGATCAAGGTCGGGGTCGGGCTGGGGGTCGGCGACGGACTTGGAGACGGGCTCGGCGACGGCGAGGGTGATTGAGCGTGAGCGGACGCGGCCGTGACGGCCAGCGCCAGACCGAGGATGATGGCGATAGCCCTTGGAAGCCTTCGGCCGGGGCCGCTCTGCTTTGCGCGCGAAGGCCGCGGTGAGCCCCACATGGATGCCATTCCCAAAGAGCGCCAATTCGAAAAAATTAGCAAAAATTACGCCGGCCGGCGCTGATTTGCCCCCAGTTCTCCGGGAGGGTCAATCGGTCTTGGTTCTCGGCGAGGGGCGATTAGCCGGCATTGTGGTTCCGATGCCACAGCTGATCGGGGGCGACCCTGTCGCTGCCCGATTTCCCGTGCCACGCCAAAAGCTTGCTAACGCGCAAATTTCGTGTTGCAATATCCGGCACAATCGGATTTAGGCCGATCGACTGTGCGTTTCGCGACTGAGAAATTGAGCAGACATCCGACAAGCCCGCTTGTGGCGCGGCACGCAAAAAGCGTGGCCGCGTCTTTTTTACGTCTAGACCAGGAGACAGGCGATGCAAAAAGGCACCGTCAAGTGGTTCAACCCGACAAAGGGTTATGGGTTCATCAAGCCGATGGTCGGCGATAAGGACGTCTTCGTCCATATCTCTGCCGTCGAGCGCGCAGGACTCACCAC
>JBAUUA010000145.1:0-4000 GCA_049582465.1 Bradyrhizobium sp.
TTATTACTGCGGGTGAAGAAATCGGCTGCGAGGGCGCATTCCATCTCGCCCGCGCCGGCATTCTAGGACGTGCCGGCGCGATCGTTGTGGCGGAGCCCACCTCAAATGCAGCGCTGGTCGGACACAAAGGCGCACTTTGGCTCCGCTTGACCCTCAAGGGTGTCACCGCCCATGGATCGATGCCTCATCTCGGAGTCAACGCCGCCTATAAAGCCGCGCGCGTGCTCACCGCTCTGGAAAACTTTCAGTTCAACGTCGCCCCGCATCCTTATCTGGGATCGCCGACGCTCAACGTCGGCACGGTTCGCGCCGGCCTTAATGTGAATTCTGTGCCCGATCTTGCTGAAATCGGCATCGATATCCGCAGCATTCCAGGACTGGATCATTCACGCATTCAGGAGCATCTGAAAGCAGAGCTGGGGGACGACATTTCCTTGGAGCCGATTGTGGATGTCGGTGCTGTTTGGACCGACCCGTCCTCGCCGTGGATCGGGGACGTATATGGGATCGTGCGGGACGTCACTGGGGAAGACGCCGGCTCTGAACCCCGCACGGCTCCCTATTTCACCGATGCGTCCGCCTTGACGCCGGCCTTCGGCAACCCCCCGACCATCATCCTAGGCCCAGGCGAAGCGGCGAAAGCTCACCAGACAGATGAGTATTGTTCTGTTGAACGCATTCGGGATGCAGCAGAAATTTACTCTAGGCTTGCTGCACGATGGGCCGGATAGCTCGCGGGTCGGCCGGGGCACATCGATAGCGACAGCAATTCGCTCTCGCTGCCTCGCGCTTCGCCGTTTACCTTCGGCGATCCCCGCCAATTCGCGCTGAAATTGAATAACGCCGCTAGCGGTTTGCATGTTGATTCTGCCACAAACGAAAATCCCGGATTGAAGGAACCTGTTCCACTCTTTCACCCGGGAAACGACCGCGGCTCGGAGCTGGATAGATCGAGCGCAAAAAGTCGATCTGGGACCAGGCGTGGGGCTTCTCGCCTATCCCGCAGAGCGGATTACCAGCATTCAATTCACCGCCTTGGCTTGTAGATTGGGCGACGGCGCGTTACTCCACTTTCCTTTGGTATGTCAGCCGAGCGGCCATCCACAGGATTGAAGGTACGATGTCCGGTCCAGAAAGTCGTTTCTACGAATCGCAAGGCCTTCGGCTGCACTATGTAGACTGGCGCAATCAGGAAGCCCCTCCCCTGATCCTGATCCATGGCGGCCGCGATCATTGCCGTAGCTGGGACACAATTGCGCAAGCGTTGCAGCCTTATTTTCATGTGCTAGCACCCGACCTTCGGGGACACGGCGATTCAGACTGGACGACGGGCGGCAGCTACGCTCTGACTGAATATGTGTACGATTTGACGCGTCTCGTAAAAAGCGTTGCGACACGTGAAGTGACAATTATCGGCCATTCGATGGGCGGGATGGTGGGTCTGATCTATTCAGGCTCGTTCCCGGATAAGGTTTCGACGCTGGTGGTACTCGATGGCGTGACTGTCTTGCCGGATGCGAAGCGGCTTCCCGCGCATGAGCGCATCACGAAATGGGTAGGACAGCTCGACAACCTGCATGACCGCGCGCCCCGCCGCTATCGCACAGTTGAAGAGGCTGCTGCCCAGATGCGGACCCACAACAAGCGACTGTCCCGCGAACCGGCCCTGCACCTTGCGACTTATGGCGTGAGGCAAAACGGCGATGACACGTACAGCTGGAAATTCGATCCATACCAGCGGGCGATGGCTCCCCAAAGGCTCGGGCCAGAGGACCATATTGCGCTGTGGTCGCGCATCACCTGCCCGACGCTGTTGGTGCACGCACAGGAGAGCTTTCTCGGCGGCTCCAAAGCGGCTGGATTGGCAGGCTATTTCCAACGGGCCCACTCCGAAACCATATCGGGCGCAGGACATTGGCTTCAGCACGACAAGCCGGACGACGTTCTTTCCTCTATCCGAAAATTTCTCGGAGTTGGTGTCGATGCCAATTAGCGGCGCCCAAAGCGAGCTGCCATTCGGGAACAAAATGTCAGCAGCGGGGGGCCACGCTCACTCGGCGGCGGTAGAGACTGCGATCTGCGTATCCATTGTTATGGAATGGCAATCGAAGTGAGTAGAGGGCTAGGAACGCGCGAAGGCTCGCAGGCACTCTGACGTCGCTTCCGCAAGAGAGTCGACCAATGTGCCAGCAGTCGTGTCTCTGGCAAGCGCTGCGGATTGTCCGGCAAACAGCGCGGTGAGTTCCCTGTCTCCCGTGTTGCCAAGCGGCGCGGTGAGACTGAGCTGGGCGGGAAACTCGACCGGCCTCAGGTCTGAGGCCAAGAGGTCCTCAATGAGTTTATTCTTCACATAGCGCGCTGGTCGGCCGGTAATCATGTCTGTGACGATAGTGCAGGCGTCAGTGGGCTCGCGCAGTGCCGCGCGGTGAGCATCAAGCACGTTGGCCTCCTCGCAGCGCAGGAAGGCCGTGCCTAACTGTACGGCACTTGCACCAAGGACAAAGGCCGCAGCCACCGTTCGCCCATCAGCCACGCCCCCGGCGGCAATGACGGGAACTCTCACCGCATCTACCACTTGTGGCAGAAGCGCGAACAGGCCCGGTTGCACGCTTATGTCGACACCGGTGAAGGTGCCACGGTGTCCGCCGGCCTCGGTACCCTGCGCGATGATAGCGTCGACACCCCGCTCCTCAAGCATCCTCGCCTCGGCCACGGTCGTAGCGCTAGAGATGATGAAAATTCCGGCATCTTTAATGGCGTTAATGACCTCCTGATCAGGCAGACCAAAATGGAAGCTCACCATCTGCGGCTTGGCCCGCATCAGCATCGACACGTGTTCGCGGCTCACTTCACTCGCCGCACCTCTCGGTTCGGGCACCGCTCCCAGGCCCTTCGCGTCGAAGTGCGCTTGCAGACGCGCCCGCATCGGCTCGCTGACATCCGGAGTAATCCTGGGCTCCGGCCAAAGCGGATAGTTGACGTTGAGGCTGCCGCCGCTCAACTGCTGGAAGCCAGCGATCCGCCGCTCTGCCTCCTCGGCTGAAAAACCCCACATGCCCAAGCCCCCTAGGCCACCAGCGTTGCTGACCGCTGCGGCGAGTGCAGGTGTACTGAGCCAGCCCATCGGTGCCTGAAGGATCGGCCACTTGAGATTGAGCCTGTCAGTGAACGCGTTTTGGGACCACATTGAACCATTTCCCGTGAAGATTGCGTTAGATCAGCATCTGGTGCCATCACTGGCAGCGGCACATTCCACGCCTAGTCGACGTAGGCCTGGCACTCGATCTCGACCTTCATTCTCGAATCGACCAATCCCTTCACCTCAACCAGAGTGGAGGCCGGCAGATTTTCGCCGAAATACGCTATGCGGCGCGGGTTGATTTTCGGTCGTTCCGTAATGTCGGTCATGAAGACCTGCACCTTGACGACATGCTCAGGCCCGGCACCTGCTGCTTTCAGGCACCTGTCCATCACAGCGATGGCGATGTCGAATTGAGCAACCACGTCGGACGGGATGCTGCCGTCCTGCGCCTGGCCAACGACGCCAGCGACCCAGACATGGGGGCCTGCACGGGTGACGTGGCAATAGTGGCTAACTGGCCGTGGGATGTCGGGAACGATGATGCGTTGGATTTTTGGCATGCTCAGCTCGCGTCAATTGAGATCGACGCCCAGAAGCTAGCTGCAGTTACCCCTGTCGGCTAGTACATCCTTTGTCTCCCCTGGTTTCGCTAGGGTAGGCTTTAATACCTGGCGGCGCCGACAACGTGATCGAAAGAATGGGCGCCATGTCCCGCTTGTGGGACTTAGCAGAGGTCAGAATTCTAGCGAATGAAGCGGAGCCTAGCTTCGCAGACCAGTTGTTATGGAAGAAGTGGGCTACTGGCCGACTTTTGCGCTGCACTCACCGGCTGCGGGCAATACCGCCAATGCTCCGATCTCACATCAAGATTGTTCGGTGTGAACCGGTTCACACCGATCATTCGCGCCACCACGCTAC
>JBAUUA010000146.1:0-11278 GCA_049582465.1 Bradyrhizobium sp.
GATTACAGGCCGAGCTGGCCCTGCGGATAAAAAGCCGTCAGCCACGCCACGATCAGCGTGTCGTACTGGAAGTAGGAGAGGATCGCGAAGGCGATGACGACGACGCCGAATCCCTGCTGCAACCGCGGGGAAATCCGCGCGAGGCTGCGGACACGCGTGGTGACGGCCTGGCCGCCATAGGCGATCGCCAGCATCGGGATCGCCGCCCCGATGGCGTAGACCACCAGCAGCGCGCTCGCCGAAGCGGTGTCTTTGGAGGTGGCGACCACGGTCAGGATCGAACCCAGCACCGGACCGGCGCAGGGCGTCCAGACCAACCCGAGCGTGGTGCCGAGCACAAAGCCGCCGATATTGCCGCCGGCGGACGCGGCATGGGCCGCGGCACCGCCCGTGACGCCATTGAGCCGGATCGTCAGCCATTCGAATGGCGCCGGCCAGACCATCAGCAGCCCGAACCCGAGCAGCAGGACGGCCGCGCCGGTGCGCAAGGCATTAGGGTCGAAGTCGAAAATGTCGGTTATCGCGCTTAGCAACAAGGCGGCTGCGGAAAACGAGATGACGAACCCGAGCGCGATCATCGCCGGGCGCAATTTGCCACTCTGGCCGACCGAAGCGCCGAGCAGGATCGGCAGCATCGGCAGCGTGCAGGGCGCGGCCACCGTGACGATGCCGGCGAGCAGGGCGAGAACGAGATTGAGCATCAGGTGATTCCATTGAACGGCCGGCGTTGCGGCCGGGTGTGAACGTCAATGGTCCTTCGGGATGCAGGGAGGCGGCGTTACTCGGCCGGCGTCACGTGTTCGTGAGATTCTCAGGACAAAGCAAAGTCCTGCAGATACAGAGCGACCCGGAAGGGGGGCATCCCGTCCGGGTCGTTGGAGGTAACTGGGAGGAAGATCAGTGGCTAGGAGATCGGTCGGTTAGAAAACATGTTCAGCGGATCACGCAGACCTCGCCGGGATTCTTGCTGCTGCAGTCGGTGACTTGCTGGTGCACCGGCATCGAACCCTGATCGCGCTGGGCGCGCGGAGCGGTGTTCTGGGCCGACAGCGAGGCTAAAGTGCAGATCGCGCCGAGCGGAATGATGAAGAAGCGGAAGGACGGCTTGGTCATTTTCTCACTCCTCTGCGGCGCTGGTGTTCGAGTTTGTGATTTAAGGATTTACCGGGTCAGTTTTTCCGCGTGATGTCGTCGATTGTTTCATTTGTTTCATGGGCTGCGCCTGCCAGGACCGTCATTCGCGGTTAGATCAGGCGCAACCCATTGAATTCGTTGAAATTATCTCAGGCGGCCAGAGTGTCGACGCCGGCGCCCTTGAGCAGTTCGGCGAGCTGCTTGCGGGCGTAGAACATCCGGGTCTTCACCGTGCTCTGGGGTATGCCGATGATCGCGCCGACCTCCTCCACCGACTTCTCATGGTAGTAGACGAGGTTGATGATCTCGCGATGCGCCGGCGACAATTTCGCGACGCAGGCGCGCAGGATCGCCGAGGTGTTGCTGCGATCGAGCGAGGCCTCCGGCGTGTCGGCCTGGTCCGCGATCTCGAGCACGTCTTCCTGCTCGATGTCCTCGTGACGGCGCTGACGCAGCGCAGTCAGCGCCTTGAAGCGAGCGATCGACAAGAGCCAGGTGGAAACCTGGGAACGGCCCTCGAACTGCTTTGCGGTCCGCCACACGTCGAGGAAAACCTGGCTCGTGAGGTCTTCGGCCATGGTGGCGTCGCGCACGATGCGAAGCACGAAGCGATAGACCCGCACATTGTGCCGCGAATAAAGGATGTGCATCGCGGTCCGGCCGCCATCGGCAATGCTCTCCAGAAGCATTTCATCCGAGGTCGCCTGGGCAGCGATGATGCCTTGGCGGGCTGCGGCGTTGATGGCGACGACGTTCTGCATGATGACTGGCTCCCACTGACCGCTGCGTTGCGGCGCTTCGTTGGGAAAGATTGTTAATGAGCCAACGTTTCGGGACGTCTGCACGACAAGTGGAAAATGGTTTCGTCGGCGGGAGAATTGTTTCGTCGCAACGCCGGCGACGAAACAATTCGGCACCAAAGACCTGCAATTTGAATGAGTTGGGTTTTGGAGTGAGCCGGCCTTTGAGCTTGGCGAAACAGGCTTTTGGCAGGGAACCGCGGCTTGATTCGCGCGTTTTCGCGCCGCGGGAGGCCTGGCCGTGCTTACCTCAAGTTCACCTGGGTTCCTTCGCTCCCGCACAGGTCGCAAAACAGAACTCGCGGCCCGGACGGTCGGCCCGGAACGATTCGACAAATCCGCCCTGCCGTTGCGTCACGAAGACGGTTTTCCCATCAACGCCGCCGAAGGCGAGGTTGGTCGGCTCCTTGGCCTTGAGCGCGATCTCCCGCTTGAGTTTTCCGGCCGGCGTCAGCACGGCGATGGTGCCCTTCAATATCCGCGCGACATAGAGATTGCCTGACGTGTCGGTGCGCAGGCCGTCGATGTCGAAATCGGCGAACCGCGTCACCAGCCGGGGCGAGAGCAGGCTTGTGCCGTCGATCCGGTACGACCAGATCTCGCGCGTATCGGACTCACCCACATAAAGTGTTTTGCCGTCGGGACTGAGATCGATGCCGTTGGTCGTGCTCATCTTGCGCGTTGCGGTCATCTTCTCGCCGACGATCATGCCGTCGGGCGCTTTGGCGATACGCCAGATCTGTCCGTCGTGGTGTTTCCAATGGGGGTCGCTGGCGTAGATCGTGCCGTCGGCCGCGATGGTCAGATCGTTGGGTTGATTGAAGTCGTCGGAATGGAAGTAGGTTTTGACATCCTTTCCGTCCGGACTGACCAGGAAGATATCGTGCTGCTTGTAGTCGGCAACGAACATCCGCCCCTCGCGGTCGAAACGGATCGCATTGCCGATGCTGCCCTCCGGCAGTACCGCGAACAGCTCCGATTGCGTCGCGCCGGCGGCCAGTTTTCCGATCGTGCCGGGCTTGCCGAAATTGACGACGTACAGATTTCCTCGGCCGTCGACGGCCGGCCCTTCGATGCCGAAGGTGTATTCGCCCGCGGGCGTGATCTGCCGGCTTTGAAAGGGCGCTTCCTGCGCGGTCGCGGCGGACGCAATGAGCACCGCGACGATGAGCTCACAGAGGAACGAGATTGGCCTCTTCGATATAATAGCCCTTCGCATCCGTGCACTTGCCATTCAGATAGAGGTCGGCCGGCCGGTAGATGCGGCTGAAGCTCGGTTTTTCCTTAGGCTGTCTGTCGACGACGACCACCACCATGTTGACGGGAATTGCGCCGCATTCGTGTCCCGCGCGATCGCGGAACGCGCGGTCGATCCGCCCCGACCGGATGCGCATCCGTTGCCCCGGAACCATCTTGTCGACGAAGAGATCGACCGCCGCGAGGAGCTGCTTGTATCCCGCCTCGTGCGCCATCAGCTCGCGGCCGTCGGGCGGGTCGGGCGGCATGATCCGCTCGGAGCCGATGCCGTTGAGGCGCGCATGCAGCCGGCCGGATCTGGAATCGCCGGGAAACAGCCATCCGTCCTGCGACAACAGGAAGCGCAGCACCGTTTCATCTTTCTGCTTCGCGGCAAGCTCCGGCCTCAATCCGAAGCCGGAATGGCAGCTTTGACAGTGCTTCTCGACCAGGTTGGTGCGGATCGTCGTCAGCCGCTGGCTCTGCGCGGGGTCGCTCTGGACGAATTTGACGAGGTCGTCGATCGCCTGTTGCGATCTGAGGTCACAGGGCAGCGGGTCCGGCGTCTGCGCCGCCGCGCTGTCGATGCGGATGACGGTCTTGTTGTGGTCTTCGACCAGCCAGATCGCGCCGTCGGAAGCCACCGTCATGCCGACGGGCGCGCCCTGCGGCCGGATGCCGTTGACCTTGTGCCATTCGGTGACGAGCTCGGTGAATCGCGCGGCCGCGACCTCGGCCTTTCCGGCCTGAAATGCCCGGCTCGGATCAGCCGCGCAACTGATGCGATAGCGGACGGGCGGAGGGCTGATCTTCGGAAAACCCTTGTCGTCGACATCGTAGAAGACGATGCGGCTGCCGGTCGGCCGGTAGCCGTGCAGTCCGATCACGAGCTTGCCCTGCAGCTCCGCGAACTTGCTGCCGCCGTAATAGAACATCGCCAGCGGCGCCGCGTGCGGCGGCAGCAGCGAAAGTGGCGCGCGATAGAGCGCCGTGCTGGCGCAGAAATTCCGGTAGCGGGAATCGCCGACGAGATACGATTTGAATTCCGGGCTCAGGGTCGAGAGGTCGTAGCAATAGGGCCAGCCATAATGCTTGCCCTTTTCGATCGCGTTGAGCTCCTCGTTCGGCTCCAGCGGATCGAGCAGGTCGCGGCCGTTTTCGCCCTGCAGGAATGCAAAGCCGTCGGCCGGAAAGTTCGGATGCACCGCCAGCGCCATCGAGTTGCGCAGTCCGCGCGCATAGATTTCGCGGGCGGGGTCGGGATCGCCAGGCTTCAGCGCGGGAAAGATTCCGCCCGGCGGCGGGTTGAATGCCCAGATCGCGGCGAACGGCGTGGCGCCTTCGCCCGCGACGCAGGGCCTGGAAATCGGCTTGAGGCAGCTATCGGTGGGCGCGCCGACATTGACGAAGATGCGCCCGGTCTTGTCGAACACGAAGGCCTTGAGCGGATGAACGCTCTCCTCGACCACGCTTCCGTCCGAAAGCGTGACTTTCCGGCCGGGCAGTTTCTGGATCACGGTCTCGATGGTGCTCTTCGGATTTGACGCCAGCGGATCGAAGCGGAAGATCGTCTCCGACGTGGAGGCATAGACCTTGCCGTCGGGCCCCGTCTGCAGCCCAAACGGAAAGTCCAGCCTGCCGATCAGGACGGAGATTCGCTTGCCCTGCGGGGCGTCGGGGTCGAGCAGCAGCAATCGCCCCTGGCCGGCATTCCAGCCGCCCATGTCCGCGACCACGAACTGGCGGTGTCCCGGAATAGCGACGATCGATCGCGGAAAGATCAGGCCGTCTTCCTCGCTGGCGACCAGGCCTGCGCAATAGCCGTCGCGCATGCCGATGCGAAGTTCTGGATAGGCGTTCGGCACCTCGCCGCAGCGCTGGTCGGTCAGCGCGTATCCGCTTCTAAGCGTGGTCTGGGCGATTGCCTGCGGCGCAGCTCCGGCACACAGCAACGAACCCAGCAATGATCCGAAGACCAAAGCGGAATTTCTCCACAACGAAATCACAAAGCCCCCGCGACACGATTTGTCACACTGCGACCCCGGGCCATGTATAACATGCATCTGAAGTTTATCGCCTCGATCAGGAAAACCTTGTCATGAAGAATTCAATTCCGGGGATGGCCGCGATTGCCGTTCTGCTCGCAGCCGTCGACCCGTCGGCCGTATCGGCGGCGCCGGCGACCAGCACGGGCCCGACGGCGCTCGCCGTGGCCGCCGTGATCGCGCAATATTCGCAGGTGCTGAACCCCGGCGAACGGAAAGTCATCGCCGCCCTGTTCGACGGCAATACCCGGATGAGCTATCCGATCAAGACATTGTCGGTCGGCGCCGATACCGTGATGTGCCGGGTCAGCAACGTCGCCGTCGCCGACCGCAGCTGCGAGATCGCCTTCAAGAAGGGCAAGCGGTCGCTGAAGGGCCGCGCGGCCAATGAAGTCTTTGCGACGCTCGCCTCGGCCGGCGTCACCGCCGAGGGGGCGGCGGGCTCGATGATCGCGAACGTCTCGAAGCTGAACTGCACGCTCGATCTCGGCAAGATCAAGCAGAACGACGGCAGCGGCGCCGATTGTTCGTGGGAGAGCGCGAAATAGCCGACGCTCTTCTCTACCTCGCCCCGCTTGCGGGGAGAGGTCGGCGCGCTCTGGCGCGCCGGGCGAGGGGGAGTCTCCGCGATCGTTATCTATCGAATTTGCGGAGGCAGCCCCTCACCCCGCCCCTCTCCCCGCAAGAGCGGGGCGAGGGAGTAATTTACGGCTCGCCCAGATCGCCCCTCACGCCTTCTCGCAGGCCGGCGAGAACAGATAACCGCCGCCCCTGATGGTGCGGATCACCGCGGGCTTGGTCGGGTCGATCTCGATCTTGCGCCGGATCCGCATGATCCGCAGGTCGACCGCGCGGTCGAAGGCTTCGGCGTCGCGGGCGTTGGCGAGCTCCAGAAGGCGCTCGCGCGACAGCACCCGCTTCGGATTGGCCGCGAACACCTTGAGCAGGCTGAATTCGGACGCGGTCAGGGGATGCTCGTTGCCCTCGTCGTCGCGCAGCGCCTGGGCCTCGAGGTCGAGCCACTTGGTGCCGAACCGCACCAGTTGGTCTTTTGCTGCCTTGGCGCCGGCTGCTTCCGGCGCCGTCCTGGCCGGCGCGCTCCGCCGCAGCACCGAGCGGATCCGCGCCATCAGTTCGCGCAATTCGCAGGGTTTGGCGATGTAGTCGTCGGCGCCGAGTTCGAGACCGACCACGCGGTCGATCGGGCTTGCGGTCGCCGTCAGCATGATGACGGGCACGTTGATGCGGCTCTTCAGGTCGCGGATGATGGAAAGCCCGTCTTCCTCCGGCATGTTGAGGTCGAGCACCACCAGATCGGGCACGGAGGTTTCGATCGCCCCGCGCAGGCTCTTGCCGCCGTCGCACAGCGTCACGGTGAAGCCGTGCATCTTCAGGTAATCGCCGACCATCTCGCGGGCAGGCGCTTCGTCGTCGACGATGACAATGTGCTGGGTCTGGGTCATGACATCTCTGTTGCGGGCAGGATCACCGTGAAGGTCGAGCCCTGTCCGGGTCCCGGACTGTTGGCGTTCACCTGGCCGCCATGCATGTCGATGATGCGCTTGACGATCGACAGGCCGAGCCCGGTCGAGCTCTCGCCGGCGGTGGGTTTGGCGGAAAGCCGCTGGAAGCGGCCGAACAGGCGGCCGAGATCTTCAGGGGAGAGGCCGGCGCCCTCGTCGGCGACGCGGATGATGGTGTTGTTGCCCTCATGCGTCACCACCACGGCGATCTTGCCGCCGATCGGGCTGTACTTGATGGCGTTGCTGATCAGATTGTCGATCGCCTCCCGCATCCGGTCGGCGTCGCACATGGTGACGAAATTCGGCGGCGCCGATACCGTGATGGCCTGCTGCTTGTTCGCGGCCAGCGGCTGGTTGGCGTCCGCGACCTCGCTGACGAGGCTAGCGACATCGACCGGCTCGCGGCGGATCGAGATGTCGAAGGCGTCCGCCATCGCGTCCGAAATCAGATGATCGACCATCGAGGTCAGGCGCTTGGTGGCGTCGCGGATATGCTCGACCTGGGCGGTGACGCTCTCCTTGGAGGCGGACGCCGTGATCAATTCCACCAGCATTTCGGTGCGGCCGAGGATCACGCCCAGCGGGTTCTTCAGATCGTGGGCGACGGTACCCAGGATCTCGTTCTTGAAGCCGTTGGCGCGCTGCAGCCGCAGCCATTGCGACGACAGCCGCCGGTTGGCCTGCATCAGCGCGCGGGTGCGCTGCGCGACGCGGTCCTCGAGCTGGGTGTTGGCCTCCTGCAGCTGCTGATACAGGATCACATTGTCGAACGCGATCGAAAGCCGGCTGCCGAAGATCTCGACCAGCGACCGGTCGGTCTCGGACAGCTGGCGCTCGGCCTGCAGCAGCACGACGACCTCGCGCCCGCTGCCGGTGCGCAGATAGAGCACGCTGCGTTGATCGGAGAATTCGTTCTTGCGGCGCTGGAATGCCGCTTCGACCATCTGCCGCAAATCCGGATCGAGCGATCTGGAACTGGTAGTTCCGATGAAGCGGCTGTAGCAGCCGCTTCCGGCAAGCACCGAAAAATCCGAACCCGAACTGCTGCCGTCGTCGCGCAGCACCAGGATGCCGGCGCAATCGACGTTGAGCAGCGAGGCGAGCTGGGTCAGCACGCCCTCGGCGAGCCGCTGCATCGATTTGAAGTCGTACAGGGTCGAGGCGGCGTCGATGATGATTTCCAACCCGCGCCTGGTCTGCACCATGCGCTCGAGCTGCTGATAGCTGCGCAACGCCGCGGTCAGCGAGGTGAACAGCTTGTCGGCCGTCAGCTCCGTCTTGGCCTTGTAGTCGTTGATGTCGTACTGGACGATGACGCGGCGCTCCGGCGCCTGGCCGGGCTGGCCGGTGCGCAGGATGATGCGGACGGTTTCGTTGCGAAGTTCGTTGCGGATGTATTCGACGAGGTCGAGGCCGGCGGCATCGGTTTCCATGATGACGTCGAGCAGCACGGCCGCGATATCGGGATGCGCGCGCATCAGCGTCCGCCCCTCGGCCGCCGAATAGGCCGACAGGATTTCGAGGCCCTGGCCGTGCAGGCTGTAGTCGCTCAGCGCAAAGCGGGTGCCTTCATGCACGGCCGGATCGTCGTCGATGACGGCGACCTTCCATTTGCGCGCAGTCGAGGCCTCCGGTGCGGTGCCGGTATCGTCGATCAGGTGGAGGACATCGTCCTGTTCGGCCATTGCGGGGTCCCGTCGCTTGCCTGGTCTGCGGTTTCCGAGCCGCCCTTGGCGGTCCTCGGTATAATAATGCGAAATGTGGTGCCTTGTCCCAGCCTTGAATCCAGCATCATCCGGCCGCCAAGCTGCTGAGTGACAAGATTATAGACGATATGCAAGCCCAGGCCGGTGCCGCCCTCGTTGCGGCGCGTGGTAAAGAACGGGTCGAACGCCTGCCGCTGCACGTCCGGCGTCATGCCGGCGCCGTCGTCGGCAAAGATGATCTCGACATCGTCGGCGCCGCGCGGCCGCGCCGAAATCGAGATGGCGCCGGCGCGCCCGCCGGCGAAGGCGTGATTGGCGGCGTTGAGGAACAGGTTGGTCAGGATCTGCCCATAGGAGCCGGGGTAGCCGTCGATGATCAGGCCTTCCGGCACGTCGACCGACAGCGTGATCGGCGACCGCTTCAACACCGGCTTGAGGCTGGCGATGATCTGGTCGGTCGCCTCGCTCAGGGAGAATTGGCGGCGCTCGGCGTGCGAGCGGTCGACCGCGACCTGCTTGAAGGACTGGATCAGCTCGCCGGCGCGATGCAGGTTCGCCACCAGTTGCTGGGCTGCATCGCGCGAGGTCTTGACGAACTCCTCGAGCTGCGAGCGGCGCAGCGGCGAATCCGACCGCAGCTCGGCCTCGAACATTTCCGCGCGGCGCGAGAAGCTCGACGCCACCGTCAGGCTGATGCCGATCGGGTTGTTCACTTCATGGGCGACGCCGGCGACCAGCCCGCCGAGCGCCGCCAGCCGTTCGGCGTCGATCAGGTTCTGCTGGGCGGTGTTGAGTTCGAGCAGCGCGCCCTCGGCCTTTTCCTTGGAAGCGCGCAACTCGTCCTCGGTCTTCCGCTTGGCGATTGCGTTCTCGCGGAACACCTCGACCGCGCGCGCCATCGCGCCGACCTCGTCCTTGGCGGTGGTGCCCTGCACCTGGCGGTCGTAATCGCCGAGTGTAATGGCGCGCATCGCCGCCATGATCTGCTGCAGCGGCAGGCGGATCGAGAGCGCGATCAAGACGCCGGCGGTGATGATGATGCCGAGAAAGATCACGGCGATCGACAGCACCCTGCGGGAGATGTCGGCGAGCGTGCGGTCGAACGTCTCCTGCGCCTTCTGCTCGCGCCGGCGCATCTTGACCGAGAGGTCGTCGATCGCGCCGATGGCTTCGGCCTGGCTGGCGTCGATGGTGTTGCGCAGCAGCTCGGTCCGGTTGGTGAGCTCTTCGGTCAATTTCGCAAAGCCTTCCCGCAGCGCCACCGTCCGCGCCTTCAACTTGTCCAGCGCCATCCGCTGCAGGTCGTTGTCGGCGAGGTCGGCCATCACCGGGATGGTCTTCTCGATGGTCTCGGTGTTGCGGCGGGCCTCTTCGGCGGAGGCCGTAGCCAGCGAAAGATAATAGGCGTTGGCGGCGACCAGCATTCCGGTGAAGGCCTCGCGGGATCTGCCGAGCGCGGGCCAGATCTGGGCGTCGCGGTGGCCGGTCGCGCCCTCGATGACCGAGTAGAGCCCGGCCATGTCGCGCGCGGGCGTCAGGACGTCCTGCTCGTAGGTTTTCGAAATGGTCGCCTGCACCCCGCGCAATTCGCCGAAACCGTTGAGGAAGCGTTCGGTGACGCGCTCGAGTTCCTCCACCGATCCCGACAGCATCGGGTCGGTCGAGGCGCGCGTCGTCAGGGTGCCGAGCACGGCTTCGCGCAGCAAAAGGATCTCGGCGAACAGTTCGGGGCTCGGCTGATTGATGTAGCGATGGATCAGGTTCTGCAGCCGGCTGGTTTCGCTCTCCAGCACCGCCAGGATCTTGTCGGATTCCCGTACCTGGCGCACGTCGTCCCAGGCCGAGCCGAGCACCTGGGCGCCGTTCCAGATCATGCCGGCCAGCACCACCACGACCGCCGAGTTCAGCGCGGCGATCGACAGGATGCGCCAGCGGATCGGCACCGCGCGGAGCAGCCCGACGATCCTGGAACGGCCCCGCGCGGCGAGGCTCGCCGGACGTTCCGCTGTCTGGTCCTGCGGGGCGACTTCCAAACCTGTTTACTCCACCGTGCGATGGATCACGGCATCGCCGAAGATCTTGCGATCCTCCATCGACGGGCCCTGCCAGCTCTTCTGAGACATTACCGGCACTTCCGGGCTCATCTTGGGTTCGGTGGGGGCATCGTAACCGCCATATTTATAACGATCCGTTGTCGCGAAGGAGGACCGGTTGTTCTCAGCGCCGGGCGCCTTTTGCTCGCCGGGCGGGCGCGAATGAGGCACGCGGAGCTGCGGTGTTTTCCCGCTCATCCGCGCGATCGGGCGGCCCATATGGCGCGTCGCCTGTCTGGCCGGATGATACTCGCTCCGGGTATCGGCGGCGCGGCTGGACACAGGCACTATCCCCTTATGAGGAGGTCGGCGAAGGGACGAAAAGGTTCAATGTTTTCTTGGCGGTTGCCGGCAGGACCCTGCTATTGTGCCAGCGCCGCAGGCGCCGTCAATTGTGCGTTGCGGGCCTGCGCCGATTGAAAGCGGCGCCGTGGCGCTCTATGAGGACAAAAAAGGCGCAGAGTGGCGTTTTGAGCGGCTGCGGATCGAAATGGGATTGGCTGTGAGGTCGGCTCTGAAATTCCTGCAGGTCATTGTCGCGGCCGCCGCGCTCGCCTGTGCGTCTCCCGCGCACGCAGTCACCGACATCATGTGGTGGCATGCCATGTCGGGCGAGCTCGGCCGGCAGCTGCAGAAATTGGCCTCCGATTTCAACGCGTCGCAGTCCGATTACCGGATCGTGCCGAGCTACAAGGGAAACTATACCGAGACCGTGACGGCGGCGATCTTCGCGTTTCGTTC
>JBAUUA010000147.1:0-1660 GCA_049582465.1 Bradyrhizobium sp.
GGCCGCGCAGCAGCCCGGGCCGGTCGAGCCCCAGGCGAATCGCGCGCCAGCCGAGCGCGGGATTTTCCTCGATCACGGTTTCCATATAGGGCAGCGCCTTGTCGCCGCCGATATCGAGGGTACGGAACGTCACCGGCTTGTGGCCGGCGGCGTCCAGCACCGTGCGGTACAGCGCGAGCTGGTCGCTCGAGCGCGGCAGGCTCTGGCCGACCATGAATTGCAGTTCGGTGCGGAACAGGCCGATGCCGGCGCTGCCGGTGTCGTCGATGTGCGGCAGGTCGATCGTGAGGCCGGCATTGATCATCAGTTCGATCGGCTGGCCGTCCTTGGTCACGCAGGGCATGTCGCGCAGCGCCGAATATTGCGCCTGCCGCCGCGCGCGGAACCGCACCCGCTCCGCATAGGCCGATTCGATCTCCGCCGACGGGCGCACGTAAATCTCGCCCGAGGTGCCGTCGACGATGATGGCGTCGCCGGGATCGGCGATGCCCGGCGCGTTGGGCACTTCGCCGACCGCGGGGATGCCGAGCGCGCGCGCTACGATGGAAACATGCGAATTGGCGGTGCCTTCCTCCAGCACCAGTCCACGCAGCCGTTTGCGGTCGTAGTCGAGCAGCGCTGCGGGTCCCATCGCCCGCGCGATCAGGATGGCGTTGTCGGGCAGCTGTTCGCGCGACGGCGCATGATCCTGTCCGACCAGTTGCCGCATCAGGCGATGGCCGAGATCTTCGAGGTCATGCAGGCGGTCGCGCAAATAGGGATCGGTCGAGCGCAGCATGCGGGCGCGGGTGTCGGACTGCACGCGCTCGACGGCCGCCTCCGCGGTGAGGCCGGTGGCGACGGCCTCGTGCAGCTTGTGCGACCAGCCGTGGTCATTGGCGAACATCCGGTAGGCTTCCAGCACGTCGCGGTGCTCGCCGCCTTCGGCGACGTCGCCGCGCTCCAGCATCCGATCGAGGTCGGCGCGCAGTTTCGCCAGCGCCGCGTCGAGCCGCTTGATTTCCTTCGGCAGGTCCTCGGCGATGTAGTTGGTGATGACGACGCGCGGCTCGTGCAGCACCACGTGGCCGAGCGCGATGCCGTCGGACAGGATGGCGCCGGTCTTGTGGAGGGAATGCCGCGCCGCAGGCTCGGCCCCGGGCTGGGCGAGCGCGGAGAGTTCGCCGGAGGCGATCATCTCCGCCAGCACCATGGCGGTGGTCTGCAGCGCCTCGACCTCTTCCTCGACATAGGTGCGCTTGGCGCGGTTCTGCACCACGAGCACGCCGAGCGTGTTGCCGGCGCGCAGGATCGGCACGCCGAGGAAGGAGTGATAGATTTCTTCGCCGGTCTCCGGGCGGAACGAGAACGCCGGGTGGTTCTGCGCGTCGCTCAGATTGAGCGGGTTGGCCTCGCTCGCGACCAGGCCGACCAGGCCCTCATGCGAACTCAGGACGGTGCGGTGGACGGCGTCGCGGTTGAGGCCTTCGGTGGCATAGAGTTCGAGCGTGTTATCGACGCGCAGCACATAAACGGAGCAGACTTCCGCCACCATATTGGCAGCGATCAGCACCACGATCTTGTCCAATCGTTCCTGGGCCGAGACCTGCTCCGCCATGGTTTCGCGGAGCCGTCTCAGCAAGACGCGGGGGCCTCCCGACGCGCTCCGCATGTGCCGATA
>JBAUUA010000148.1:0-2847 GCA_049582465.1 Bradyrhizobium sp.
GAGGGCGACAGCGCCGAGGCGCATGCGGCCGACACGGTCGCGGCCGGCGCTGGCCTGGTCGACGAGGCGATCGCGCTCGGGATCGCGCGCGAAGCCTCGGCCCGAATCCACGACCTCCTGCAGTACGGCGTTCCCTTCGATCGCGATCTCGAAGGCAGGCTCGCGGTCGGCCGCGAGGCCGCGCATTCCGCGCGGCGCATCGTCCATGTCCGCGGCGATATGGCGGGCAAGGCGATTATAGCGGCGCTGACGGAAGCAGTACGCGCCACGCCCTCGATCCGCGTCATCGAAGGCTACGCCGCCGAAGCGCTGTTGACCGAGGACGGCGCGGTCACCGGGCTGCAACTGCGCAAAGTCGGCGACGCGCTGGCAAAATCCGTGACGATCGCATCGCGCGCGGTGGTGCTGGCGACCGGTGGCATCGGCCATCTCTATGCCGTGACCACCAATCCGGCGGAGGCGAGCGGGCTGGGCCTCGCGATCGCCGCGCGCGCCGGCGCCGACATCGCCGATCCGGAATTCGTCCAGTTCCACCCCACAGCAATCATGGTCGGCCGCGATCCGGCGCCGCTCGCGACCGAGGCCTTGCGCGGCGAAGGCGCCAGCTTGATCAACGAGGCCGGCGAGCGCTTCATGCAGGCTCAGCATCCGCTGGCTGAACTCGCGCCGCGCGACATCGTCGCGCGCGGCGTGTTCGCCGAAATCGCCGCCGGCCGTGGCGCCTTCCTCGACGCGCGAGCCGCACTCGGCGCGCGCTTTGCCGAAAAATTCCCGACCGTTCATGCAAGCTGCATGGCCGCCGGCATCGATCCGGCAAGACAGCCGATCCCGGTCGCGCCCGCCGCGCATTATCACATGGGCGGCATCGCCGTGGATGCGCGCGGCCGCACCTCCCTAATCGGATTGTGGGCCGGCGGCGAAGTGTCGTCGACCGGCGCCCATGGCGCCAACCGGCTGGCGTCGAACTCCCTGCTCGAGGCCGTGGTCTATGCCGCGCGGATCGCGGAAGATATCGAGGGCAGCACACTTCCCGCGCTCGGGCAGCTTACGGCAGGCCCGGACCTGCGAAATTCCGCGATGCCTGCGCAGCAGGAAGCAAGGCTGCGCGCAATGATGACCTCGCATGTCGGCGTGATCCGCGATGGCGAGCATCTCGCCGAGGCCGTGCACACCTTCGCGTGCCAGGAGCGGGATGCCGGCAATGTGACGCTGCGCAACATGGCAACCGCCGCGCTGCTGGTCGCAGCGTCCGCGTGGGCGCGGCGCGAAAGCCGCGGCGCGCAATACCGCACCGATCATCCGGCCGAGCGGCCGGAGTTCAAGCATCGCACCGTCACCACGCTCGCCGCAGCGCGCGAGATCGCAGCCTCGCTCGCCGAGCGCGGCACGGTGCGCGCGCCGCAACCGATCAGCGCCTGAATTGGAGACTGACGTCGTGACCACACCTGCCTCACTGCTGCATCCGGACGCGTTTCTGTCGCCGCTCGCCATCGACGAGGCGGTTCAGCGCGCGCTGGAAGAAGATCTCGGCCGCGCCGGCGACATCACCTCGATGGCCACCATTCCGGAAACGGCCCCTGCCCGCGCCATCCTGGTGGCGCGGCAGGCCGGTGTGATCGCCGGACTGCCGCTGGGGGTTGCGACGTTTCAGAAACTGTCGCCGGATCTGCATATAGAGGCGCATTATCGCGACGGCGCGAGCGTTGCCGCCGGCGTGCAGGTGTTGACGATTTCCGGCCCGGCGCGCGCGGTGCTGGCCGGCGAGCGCACCGCGCTGAATTTCATCGGCCGGCTGTCCGGCATCGCCACCCTCACCTCCGATTATGTGCGCCATACCGCCGGCAGCAAAATGCGCATCTGCTGCACCCGCAAGACCACGCCCGGACTGCGCGCGCTGGAAAAATACGCCGTACGCTGCGGCGGCGGCTACAATCACCGCTTCGGACTCGACGATGCGGTCCTGATCAAGGACAATCACATCGCGGTGGCCGGCGGCATCCGGCCGGTGCTGGAGCGAGCCCGCGCCCATGTCGGGCATCTGGTCAAGGTCGAGATCGAGGTCGATAACCTGACGCAGCTGCGCGAAGTGCTCGATACCGGCCTCGCCGACGTGGTACTGCTCGACAATATGGATATCGCCGATCTGACCGGGGCCGTGAAACTGGCACGAGGCCGCGTCGTGCTGGAGGCCTCCGGCGGCGTTACGCGGGATTCCATCGCCAGGATCGCCGCCACCGGGGTCGACTACGCCTCGGCCGGCGCGCTGACGCATTCGGCGCCGAATTTCGACGTCGCGCTGGATATTGATACGTAACCACCGTCATCGCGAACGCAGCAGAGCAATCCCTACCGCCGCACCGTGGTTTCGGATATCTCCGCCGTGCTCTTTGCCTCTTCGGCGAGCTCCGCCGAAATAGCCGCGGTCTGCTTCGGCGATCCCCAGCTCGGCGCGTCGCTGCCGTCGCCCCAGGCGCGCGGACGGTAGAAGGTGTGGACGCCGAACTTGTACATCTTCTTCATCTCGCTGACCCAGGACGGGTGCACCCAATAGGCATGGTAGTGAGTCGACTTGCCAACTTCCGGCAGCCAGAGCTGGCCATCGAGCATCGCCTTGGCGATCTTCTTGGCGCGGTCCCACATGTCCGGCTCGCGTACCACGTCGGCGACGTTGTCGCAGGCGAAGGTAAACTGGCAGGCATAGTGGCGATGCTTGTTCTGGTAGACCACGCCGCACACGGTGTTCGGGTAGAAGCCGGAGAAGGTGCGGTTCATCACCACCTGCGCCACCGCGATCTGGCCGCGCACCGCTTCGCCGCGGGCCTCGAAATAGACGGCTTCGGCGAGGCA
>JBAUUA010000149.1:0-3200 GCA_049582465.1 Bradyrhizobium sp.
TGCATTCGCAAGCCCATCTGAACAAAGTGGCTCGCCAGCTAAACGAACGACCACGTGAGACCTTGCAATTTGAAACCCCAGCAGAGAGATTTAACGCCTGTGTTGCGTCGACCCGTTGAGCCGGCACGCTAAGGACCGACATCGTCAGTGCGAAGGATGGGTAGCGCGCCCTGTCCGCCGAAGCTTGGCGAGCGAAGGCCGAAACGATCCCCATCCTGTTCTGGACGACCGCGAGGGGCCTTGCGAAGCGCTCACCCCGTCCCACTCACGATCTGTTGCCTGCCGGACGAACTGATTTAACCCGACGGGCAAATCAGCAAAACCCTGTCCAGCCCCTTTTGCAAAAATATTCTGATTTTCAGAAATCGCAAATCACCTTTATAATTCTTCCCGTCCTGTCCCACTGGAGGGGCGGCTCGAGATCATCATGGACGCGGGACAGGATGCGGTGGACGCAAGCGGCGCCAAAGACGAGGGCATCTGCTTTGCGGACGGTGAAGTCGTGTGGTTCTGACGCCTCGGTGCTGGCGTCAAGCTCCCGAGAAGCACACTTCTCAGGGGTGACGGTGACAAAAAGCCGATCGCCGGGAAGAGCACGAAGTAAGCCGTAAAGCCATTGCGCGGGGAATGCCGGGTGATTCCGGTGTGACCTGACAACGCGTGTGCTCACTACCACTATCTCTGCACACGCGGCTATCGGGCGCATCGGGCGCCCGGCATTCCCTGCGCCTTCTGATTGGAGAGGGCCGAACGCAAAGGCCAAAACTCGCGCGACAGGCGCGGCGAGATCGCGAACGTATATCCGATCACGCTCCGCTGTTTGAAATTCGAATCCCTGGCCATGCGTTGCGCGCGAACGCGGCACACTCTTTCGTCGTCCCTGCGCACGCAGGGACCCATAACCACCGGCGATTATGGTTGCGCAGGCGTCTAACATCCGACCCGAACGAGGTGCCGCGGCGTATGGGTCCCCGCGTTCGCGGGGACGACAACCGGGTTTGGTCGTTAGATAATGCCGTCGTTCAAATTCGCATCCGTCGTGAGCACGCTGCTCGCTTTATGCCCGCACCGCCGCAAGCCCCGGCACGGCGGCGAAGCCGGCCTTGCTGGCATAGCCGCGCACGATGGCTTCTCGCTGGGAATAGCTCAGCACGTTCTCGACATTGTCAAAACCGTCGGGCGCCAATTGCTCGACGGCGTCGATCACGCCTTCCGGGCCGCCGCGGCGGTTGGAATGCACGATGTCAGCGGTCATCGGCAACCGTTTCTGTTCATAGGCCATCAGCGCCTGGCGCGGATGCTCGGAGCGCGCCAGCGCATCGGCAAGGCAGCGCGCGTCGAGAATGGCCTGCGAAGCGCCGTTCGAGCCCACCGGGTACATCGGATGCGCGGCGTCGCCGAGCAGCGTGACGCGGCCGCAGGACCACCAGGGCAAGGGATTGCGGTCGCAGGTCGGATATTCGTAGAATTCGGGCGTCGCCGAGATCAGGGCCGGCACGTCGACATGGGGTATTTTGAATCGCGCCACATGCGGCATCAATTCCTCGCGCCTGCCCGGCCGCGACCAGTCCTCCTTGCGCGGCGGCGCTGCGTTGCCATCGCCGATTTTCACCAGCACCGCCCAATTGGTCAGGCGGTTCGCCGGGCTCGATCCTTCCGCGATCGGATAGACCACGACCTTGGCATGCAGGCCGCCGGCGACGATCATCGATCGGCCAGTCAGGAAGGCCGGCCAGTCCCGCGCGCCGCGCCACAGCATCAGCCCGTTCCAGCAGGGCGGTCCCTCCTCGGGAAACAGGGTCTCGCGCACCCGCGAATGAATGCCGTCGGCGCCGATCAGGATGTCGCCGCGCACGGTCCTGGTGTGACAGCCGGCGCGATCGAAGAAATAGGCGGTGACGCCGCCCTCGTCCTGGGTGAAGGACCCCAGCCTGCAGCCGGTTTGGATGGCATCCTTGCCCAGCCGCTGCTCGACGGCGCGATGGATCACGCTCTGCAGCCGGCCGCGATGGATCGAGAATTGCGGTACGTCGTGGCCGGCATCGATGCCGCGCGGATCGCGCCAGACTTCCTGGCCGTGGCGATTGAGATAATAGAGCACGTCGGTGCGGATCGCGATGTCGTCGAGCTTCTGCAGAAGGCCGAGCCCGGCGAGTTCGCGGATCGCGTGCGGCAGCGTGTTGATGCCGACGCCGAGTTCACGGATGGTGTCCGACTGCTCGAACAGCTCGCAGCCGATGCCGCGGGCCCGCAGCATCAGTGCTGTCGTGAGGCCCCCGATGCCACCCCCGACGATAATCGCCTTCATCGCCGCAACTCCACTCAAACATTAACACGCCACGCCAAGGCCTTAGGCTCGCACGGTCTCTTACTCCGCCGCAAGCGGCTTTGTCGCCTCCGCCTTCAGCTCCGCCCGGGTCTTCGGCTTAGCCTTAATTTTCAGGTCCTCGAAATCCTGCCGGTCGCGCACGCTGTTGCGGAAAATCTGCTCCTTGCCCGGCTGGTATTGCGGTGGGCAGAACACGCCATCGGCGCCATACCAGGCCGCCGCCTTCATCGTGAAGGCGGGGTCGACCAGATGCGGCCGGCCGAGCGCCACCAGGTCGGCGCGGCCGGCGGCGAGGATGGTATTGACCTGGTCCGCGGTCGTGATGTTGCCGACGCACATGGTGGCGACGCGTACCTCGTTGCGGACCTGCTCGGAGAATGGGGTCTGGAACATACGCCCGTAGATCGGCTGGGCATCGCGCACGGTCTGCCCGGTGGAGACATCGACCAGATCGACGCCGGCTTCGGCAAAGGCGCGCGCGATCGCCACCGCATCGTCCCCGGTGATGCCGCCCTCGGCCCAGTCGGTGGCGGAGATGCGCACCGACATCGGCTTGTGCGCCGGCCACGCCGCCCGCAACGCCTCGAACACTTCCAGCGGAAAGCGCAGGCGGCCCTCCAGCGAGCCGCCATAGGCGTCGGTGCGCTGGTTGGTGAGCGGCGAGATGAACGACGACAGCAGGTAGCCGTGCGCGCAGTGCAGCTCGAGCCAGTCGAAGCCGGCCTCCGCGGCGCGGCGCGTGCAGGCCACGAAGTCGTGCAGAACGCGGTCCATGTCGGCGCGCGTCATGGCCCGCGACCAGTCGCTGACGCCGGGCAGGTATTGCTGCGCCGACGCCGAGACGAGCGGCCAGCCGCCGGAGTCCAGCGGC
>JBAUUA010000150.1:0-8816 GCA_049582465.1 Bradyrhizobium sp.
GATTAATTGAGTGGCACGCTCGAGGGTCCGTTTCCGGGGGCAGCGGCCTTTCCGAAGGCGAAGCCAGCGTCTGTTTTGGCACTTTTCGGAGCTCACAGGCGGGACGAGCGAAGGTCCGCTGGCGAGCCAACAGCAGGCGCTGCTTTGAAACGCCGGGAATAATGTTTCCAAATTGAGCTAACTGATTAGCAAGTCCTAAAAGACTGCGTGATTAATCTCCTTGCGGGAGAATTTCATGACCGACCGGATAAAGATTGTGTGTTCCAAGTGTCGCAAGCCGTTCGGCGAGAGGGCGCAGCGACTCCGCAACGGCTATCAGGTGCAGTGCCCAAATTGCATGAAGCTGATTACTTTCGACAGCAGCTCGGAAGATCCCAATATCAGGCGCCCGCTGAAGGCGGCGCGGGATCTTCGGATAGCGGCGGAGGAAGCAATCGTGGTGGCACGAATGGCGGATCAAGCGCCTAAACGCGACAGTGCACCTTAACCGCGCTAGGGGATGGTCCTCCGTTTTTGGCGTCGGAATCCTCGGCGTTTGTCGCTATCGAAAAGAGAGCCCGCCGACCGGGCGGGCGAAGTTTCGGGAGGATTGGCGTTCCACAGCTGGAACGCCAATCCGAGCCTCGAATGATTCGGTCGCTTGCGCATAGGCCGAATTGAGCGGCGATGCGCAAGTTGGCAGCCGCTTGTGACTTTTGGGCATCGCGCTCCGCCAGGGCTTGCCAGGCCATTTCGGCTAACCCTTTGTTCAGAAGAAGCGGCCACATTGATGCCGGGTTGCGTATCATGCCCGTGTAAAAAGCCGTCGCCGATGTTCTCAACCCGGCGACGGCTTTTCTTTCGTAGGTCTCCGCCGTGCGAGGGGTTCCGCGAGGGAACCACGTCTCGGAACCGCAAATCCTGAGGCATTAAAACAACATCCGGCGTCGAAATTCCGGCGATGCCGATCCGGGCCCATAGTTCAGAAGCGTTAACTCATTCGTGGCGATATAATCGCACCAATGATTCCTGAGGGGGTCTCGATGGCAAAATTTGCGATTGGCGAGCAGGTCGACAGCGTAGCTGACGACCATGAGGTCGGCACGGTCGTCGCCGTCTTCCCAACCGTTGACGGCAACTTCCGATACGCCGTTGACACGGAAGGATACGGCGCGCTCCAGTTTTTCGCCGAGGAGAAACTGGTCGGTCATGCCAAATCGGCGACGCCGCGCGTCGCGTAGGCGCCTGTTGCGCGTTCAGGTTTGGCGGGCGCAATAACCGGCGGGCGGCGTGTCGTCGTCGACACCGCCGCCGTGGCGCCGGAAAATTGGGCGCGGACGTCTTTCAGCGCTCCCGCCCAAAAGAAAGGACCTCGGATCGCTCCGAGGCCCCGCAGATGCTCGCCGGGTTACATCCGCCCGTACGGGCACCTACATGGCTCCCGAGCAACTCAGGAGCAAACCCAAATGATCAACAGCGCCATCGGGAGGCCGACGCCCAGGGCGCCAGCGATCATCGAGGCGAAGGCTGAAAGCAAATTATCGTCTGCCTGGATTTCACGCCCGGACATGCCGTTACTCCATCGAGCCCCCACGAGCACCGCCCGTCGCCCAAAGGATGAACGATCAAAAGCACGAATCGGATCAAGCATGCAGGCGCTTGTCCGAAGCAGCCAAACTGAACCTTTATGGTTAACAGAAGGTTAACGCTGGTCTGGATCGCGGGCGAACGCCCGGCGACAGGCCGGATCCGCCGGTTGGGCAACGCGAGGGCCGCGCTGCGCCTCACGCGTCCCGGGCCACCTCGTACCGCTTGCGGAGCCGCTCGGCGAACTCGTTGGTGAGGTCTCGCCATTCCCCGGGATTGCGAATGGCGCCGGCGGCCGGGGTGATCGTCAGCATCGCGCGCCAATGCGAACCACCGTAAACCGTCACGCGAAATCCGGCCTTCGGGCAGTCGGGATGCCGCGCGAGGTCCTGTTCGATCATTTCGGCAAGCTCCGCCGCCGTCTTGAGTTGCTTCTGCGGCGCTTCGCCGTCGCTTGCCTCCATGTGCGGAGCGGTCGGCGGCGAACTTTCAATGACCGGAAAATGTCGCTCGACGGCCGATGCTGGCTCGGCTTCCGGCGTATCGCTCGTGCTGGATTCCGGCGCATGTCGTCCGAGGATCGCCGCAGTCCGCTCGAAAAGTTGCTGCGCCAGAGTGAGCTTGTCATGGTCGCCGCCGCCGTCTGCCATAACCGTCCTCCTCATGTCATATCATTCGTCTCTCTCTTGAACTTGCGAGCCCCATGCGAGTTTTTCAAGGCACGTTCTCCGTGCCTGTCCAATGCTCGCATCATGGCTGTCAGGGCCAACCCCGTTGGCTCGCCCCTGGAAATTCAGTCCAGTGTCAACTTGGTAGGCGGTGCATTCCCCGACGTGATGCGGCAGTCGCTGTCGGCGGCGACCACGTTCCGGATCAGGATCGTGCCTAGCGACAGCACCGTGCCGATGAAGAGCGCACCGACGGTCGCGGCCAGATAGGACTTCTTTGCGGACATATGCGGCATTTACTAACTTCCCCACAACACAACTCGCACTAGAAGGGGGTTCTGAGTCGGGCGGATTAGTGGCGTCGCCGTGTCGTCGCTTCGACCGGGCTGCTGGGATTCATGCCGGACATCATGACCGCGGGTGTTATGCTACGGCCGCGTCCTCCCTCTGAGGGCGTCAATTCCGATGGAGATTCCGATGCGCATTCTGGCTATGACGATCTTGACGACCGCGACGGTTTTGACGGCAACGGCGGCTTCGGCCCAGACTTATGATCCGAAGTATCCGGTCTGCCTGCAAGTCTACCAGGGCCGGGAAGATTTCTACTTCGAGTGCGCCTACACCTCGCTGGCACAGTGCAACATGTCGGCATCGGGCCGCGCCGCCCAGTGCGTGGTCAATCCATATTATGCCGGACCCGCTCCGCGCAAAAAGCGGCACCACAGGTAACGGCAAGCTTCACGCCTTGAGCGGCCTGACGGCGGTTGCGCCGGTCGACTAGTCGATCCCATCGCTGATCGCGCCGCACCTGCAAGTGGTCAATATACAATGAGGGAGGACGCGTGGTGAATGGTGAAGAGAAGCGAAGCGAAGCAGAACCCTCGGCTCGGCGACGCGATTGGAGGCGCATTCATCATTCCCCGCTATTCTGGGTGGGCGTTTTGCTGTGCTTGGCGGCGATCACGATCTATGTGCTGTCCGACGATCTATCGTGGCGACCGCGCGTTCAATGACCGATTGATCTGCCGGTTGTGAATGCCGATCGCATCTCGCGTTGGAGTGCTTGCCTGCGCCCATGGGGCGTAATCGGATCGGGCGGTTTAGGCGTTCATTAAATGTAGCAAATCCGGCTGCGTCGGGTTTGCGAGCTTCGCGGGCTGCTCGGTTTCGAAATGGACGATAGAAATTGGAATGAACCGCTGGCGCGCCGCGGTCGATGAAGATGGGCAATATTGCTTCGCCGTGGCGCTATGATGCGGCGGCCCACTAAGCACTGCGATCGGCAAGGCTGCGACGCCCTGCGATCCTGCGCTACGCCTCACGCGCGCTGTTTCCCCCAATTTGGCCGGTCATCCCTCGATTGCGGCCGTTTCGATCAATGTCCGGATCGACGTGATGGGCCCAACACCAGGACGTATGTGCTAACGGCATGACGAAGCCCCAGCAATTCTAAAATGCAGAAGTCAGCAGTCGATTGGCGCCAATGGCCGCTAACGCCCTTCGTCCAGTTCCGCGTAAGGAATTGGCTCCCCACTGGGTGAACCGCTGCAAAGTGGCCGGCGCCACCAGCCCACGTCCCACCAACGGCCAAATTTGAAGCCGACTTCGTCGTAAGTTCCGACGGGTTGAAAGCCCATGGCCTCATGGACACCGACGCTGTTTTCGTTAGGCAGGGTGATGCCGGCGTAGGCCGAGTGAAAGCCTTGGCGTTCCAGGATTTCAAGCAATCGGGTATAGAGCGCCCGACCAATCCCGCGTCGATGGGCGCGAGGCGCCACATAGATCGCCACATCGACAGACCAGCGGTAGGCCGCCCTGTCGCGATGGCGCGACGCATAGGCGTAAGCGATGACCGCGTCAGCCTCCTGAAAGACCAGAAAAGGATGTGTGGACAACGTGGCGCGGACGCGTTCGCTCATCTGAGCGGCTGTTGGCGGTATTTCCTCGAAGGAAATAGCGGTATCCCGCACGTAAGGGGCATAAATGGCGGCAATCGCCGAACCATCCTGCTCCGTTGCCGTTCTGACGCCTGCCATTGCCATCGCCTCCCTAAGCGTTCAATATCATCCACTATGAGAGACAAAATGTCAACTTTAGTGGATAAGGAAGCTGCGCTTGCGCGGCGGATCGCCGATGAACGCGCAATGCGCAGTTGGTCGCTTGCAGAACTCGCTCAGCGGTCGGGCGTGTCGCGAGCCATGTTGAGCAAGGTCGAACGTTCCGAAGCCAGCCCCACTGCCACCGTCCTCATGCGGATTGCGGCGGCATTCGAAACGACCCTGGCCGACCTCCTGTCGGAAAAGGCTTCGGCTCCGCGACACCTAAGCGGAGACGAGCAACCCACATGGATAGATCCCGCCAGCGGCTATCGCCGCCGCCAGATCTATCTCAGCGCGAGCCTGCCGTTGGAATTGGTCGAGGTCCTGCTTCCGCCGGGTGCGGTGATATCTGCACCAGCATCGGCCTACGCTTTGATCCGGCAGGTGCTCTGGGTGTTGGAGGGCAAGGTCGTCATCGATGAGGGAGGTGAACCCACTGTGCTCGAGACCGGCGATAGATTGGAGTTCGGCGCGCCGAGTGATGTTCAGTTCCGCAATGAGAGCGGGCGTCCGTGCCGCTGCTTGGTTGCTGTCGTGCGCCAAGGCGGCAGATCCACGACCTGATCGGCAGGTTTTGGCGTGCCCAGCCCAGTATGCGAACTGGCGCGCTCGGAGAGATTCGAACTCCCGGCCCTCGGATTCGAAGTCCGATGCTCTATCCAGCTGAGCTACGAGCGCTTGCGAGGGTCTCGATTACCAGACTTGACCCGGCAGGGCTACCCAAAGAAAGCGCTTGAAAAGCGGAGCGTCGGGGCGGGGCGCCGTCGCCGCCATGCACATTGCTGGACTGGCGCAACCAAGGCGCGGATGCCGGATCACCGCTATCCGGCCTTCCGCCGCCCCGTGGAACGCGCGGACTTGGCCGCCTTCCTTGCCGCGGGTTTCTCCCCATCGATAGGCAGCAGCATCTCCTTCTGATTTGCGGAGGCCTTCCTGGCCTTCTTGCCTTTCGCGGGCGCCTCGCTGGCAAGGCTCTTCTTCAACGCATCCATGAGGTCCACGACGTTTTCGCCGCGAGGCCGCGGCTTGGCGCCGATCGTCTTGCCGTTGCGCTTCGCGTTGATGAGCTCGGTGAGGGCGCTTTCGTAATGGTCCTCGAACTTCCCGGGCTCGAAGGTGGAGGCCTTCTGGTTGACGATATGCTTGGCTAGATCGAGCATATCCTTGGTGACCTTCACGTCCTGGATATCGTCGAAATACTCCTTCTCGTCCCGGACTTCGTAGGGGTAGCGCAGCAGCGTTCCCATCAAACCATGCTCCAGAGGCTCCAGCGCAATGATGTGCTCCCGGTTCGTCAAGACGACGCGGCCGATGGCGACCATATCCATGCTGCGGATGGTTTCGCGAATGACGGCGTAGGCGTCGTGGCCGACTTTCCCGTCCGGGACCAGGTAGTACGGGCGGATGAGATAGCGCGGGTCTATTCCGGACCTTGGGACAAACTCGTCGATTTCGATGGTTCGCGTCGATTCCAGCGCGATGTTTTCCAGCTCGTCTTTCGACACTTCGATGTAGGTGTCGGTATCGACCTTGTAGCCCTTCATGATGTCGTCGCTGGAAACTTCCTCGCCCGTATCCGCGTCCACCTTTGCATACTTGATGCGGTGGCCAGTCTTGCGGTTGATCTGATTGAAACTGATCTTTTCGGAATCGGAAGTGGCCGGATACAAAGCGACCGGACAGGTAACGAGGGAAAGGCGCAAAAAGCCTTTCCAGTTGGCGCGGGGGGCCATCGGGTACTCCAAACGCTACAGAAGGAACTGTGAATTCAAGACGATGCTGCCGCATTCGTTCCGACATCTGGGGAAAGCGTTTGTTGAAAAATATCCCTTGTCAGTGCGTTCTGTTTTTGTTCTTGTCGGGCATGGCCAAAGAGATGCGATGGTACGAACCGAAGACGGAAATCTCGCCGTGGATCAGGGCGCTGGCCGAGGTCCGAATCCTGGGCACCCGCGAAGGGTTTTGCTTCGAGCATATCCAGGCGATCATGCTGGCGATTGATCAGTACGCCGAAACGGCCTTGGGTAACCGGCATTTCTTTTTGAACAGGCCGTATGGTATCGGTGGGAAGAACGACATGATGCCGTAGATCGTCCCAGTCGGCTCCGACGTCGCGCACGAATTTCGCACCGCTGGAAAAAACCCGTCCGGTGACCCCGGACGGGTAAGGCTAGGGAGACAGCGTGTTGGAACGCTGAAGCCCAGCAATGGGCGATTCCCCTGATGCCGGCTATCCGGGTGAAAACGGGATTCGCAGCCTTTCACGATGTTTGAGGTTTGTTCCGTCCCCGGCGAGCCTTGTCCGCCGAGTGCCGCGTCCGCGCCCTCTCAAACGCCGCCGGGTACGTCGATGCCGGATTCCGTCAGGTCGCGCAGGAATTTCCGCACCAGCAGAATGTTGGTCTTCTGCAGCACGTGATTGTTGCCGAACTTGAATTGATTGGCCTCGGTCACGATCAAGCCGTCGTCGGTGTCGCGAAGGATGCCCTTCTTTATCAGCC
Organism: Bradyrhizobium sp.; assembly: GCA_049582465.1. Lineage (GTDB taxonomy): Bacteria > Pseudomonadota > Alphaproteobacteria > Rhizobiales > Xanthobacteraceae > Bradyrhizobium. The sequence goes on from JBAUUA010000150.1 coordinate 6,835, forward strand.
CATTGGCCCGGCGGCGCACGGTCTCGATCGGCATCGCCAGAAAACGCGAGAGCGCGGCGCGTGAGACGCCCTGCTTGATTGCGTCGGGCTCGACGGCCTCGACGCTGCCGAAGCGGCGATCGAGTTCGGGGTCTTTCATGACTGGGATCACGTTGGCATTCAGAACCGCATGAACGATCAGCAGGTCCAAGGGATCGAAGTCGTCGTAGAAGCGGAACATCTCGCTGATCGCGCACAGCATATAGGCCAGCGAATGGCGGGAGACGGTGCGGGCCCGATCCGTCGAGGTCTTGCTGTCCTTGCTTTTGCCGGCCATGGCACATCCATTTGCGCTGTTGGCTTTAGTCGACGCTCGCGGCTTCGAGCGAGCGTCGATCTGCCCATCTCTTTCGAAACAGCTTTCGTATTTATTGAAGTGATTTGCGTACTTGCGCGAACGAAGGTTTCGAGCCCTGCTCAATATGGGTAGGGCTGCGGCTCCGCGCGGTCAATAGTAACTTGTTGGCAGCGCAAATTTCTCGGATAGAGTCTTTGGATTGCCGCGTGCACGATTTGCGCGCGCGGAAAACATTTCAGACCGGTCCAGGCTTCCTTTCAGCTTGCTGATGGCTTGCGATATCGGGCAGTGCTTGAATGGGAATGCCGATCACATGACGTTCATTATCGAATCGTTAAAAGACAATCGCCGCAGCACCGACTTCCGCTCCAGCGCCGAAATTGCGGTGACATTGGCCCTGAAACTGGTGGCGGACGGTTGCGCGGTTTCAATCACGGCCCCGAGCGGTGATGTCTATTCGGCCGATCGGTTCGATCATCTGCTGACGGGTGAAAGCCTGAATTCGCGGGAATAAAGGACGGCGGACGTAACCCGACGGGCAAATCACTCACAACCCTGTCCAGCCCTTTTCGAAAAAATATTCTGGTTTTCCGAAACAGCAAATCAGTTCTATATCCCGCCATCCCGCTCCACACGGAGGGGCGTTGCGCAACGTCACGAACGCGGAGCGGGATGCGGTGGACGCTGACGGTGCTTCTGACGAGAGCGCCTGAGGCGGACGGCGAAGGCGTGTGGTCCCGATGCCCCGACGCTGGCATCAAGTTTGCGGCAACATCCGCATATGACGGTGGCAAGAAAGCCCGGTCACCGGGGAGAGCGCGTTATAAGCCGTAAAACCATTGCGCAGGGAAGGCCGGACTGCTTCCGCTGAACCTGTACGCTCGTGTGCGCTTTTTCGCACTCTTTTGCACGCGAGACCGCGGGTGCAGCGCGCACCCGGCTTTCCCTGCGCCCTCTCATCGAAGAGGGCGGAACGAGCAGGCCAAAACTCGCGCCAGACATGCGGCGAGATCGCGAAGCTGCATTCATCGTGGACAAGCGCACCACTCTGCGTCGCCCCCGCGAGGGACGACATCAAGAAGGCTGCCCCCAGGAAATGCAAACCCCAGCCGCGCCTTGAGGTGAATCAAACGCCTGTTTTTTGTGAGAGCTAACCTGAGCCGACAATACGACGAGGTTTTCGATGGCGTTCAGAGATATCCTGGTCGTGCTGACGAGTTATCCCGAGCCGACGCCGGTATCGGTGGTCGAGGAGGCGGTTGCCGTCGCCTCGCTGCTCGGCGCGCATATCGCGGCGCTCTCCTGCGAATTGCACGTCCAGGTGCCCGGCCACTTCATGTCGGGCGCAGTGGTCGGCCTGCCCGGGGTCATCGCCGGTGAAGCCGCCAAGAGCCGAGCCAATGCCCAAGACCTGCTGGCAGCGTTCGACGCCGCCGCGGCGAAGGCCGGGGTTTCCCGCGAGGCGATGCTCGTGAAATGCCAGACGTCCGAAGTGCCCGAACTGCTGGTCGAATATGCGCGGCTTCGCGATCTCACGATCATGCCGGAACAGAACGATCGCTGGTATGCCGAGGCCGTGATGTTCGGCTCCGGCAGGCCGACCCTGATCCTTCCGCAAAAGCCGCGCTCCCGTCCGTTCGAACTC
>JBAUUA010000151.1:0-4891 GCA_049582465.1 Bradyrhizobium sp.
AAATGCTTGATGGCGTCGTCGAACACCGACTGGCCGCCCGCCATGGTCGAGATGTCGGCGCCGTTGGCGACGGCACGACCGCCTTCCGCCAGAATCGCATCGACGACCTTCTGCGCCATCGAGACATCGGCGCCGGAGCCATCGCGCGGACCGCCGAGGTCGTTGACCACGACGGAAGCGCCCTCGCGCGCGAACAACTTTGCGTAGGCCTCACCGAGCCCGCCGCCCGCGCCGGTGATCAGCGCCACCTTGCCGTCGAGTAATCCCATGGTGTCCTGCTCCCTTTTGGTCACCGTCATTCCGGGCAGCCCGCAGGGCTGAACCCGGAATCCGGAGATTGTTAGCTCGAGATTCCGGGTTCGCTCTGCGCGCGCCCCGGAATGACGGGGATACTACCCCAGCACCGTCTTGCCGCTCTTGATGACCGCGACGTTGCGCGCCTTCACCCTGGCCTCGAACGAAATCACGTTGCCGTCCTTCCACAGATCCATGGTCACGGTCTCGCCGGGATAGACCGGCGAGGAAAACCGCGCAGCGTGCTGCCTGAAGGCACTTGGATCGTAGTCGGCGTAGGTCTGCAGAATGCCGCGGCAGGTGATGCCGTAGGTGCACATGCCGTGCAGGATCGGCTTGGCGAAACCGGCGCGTTTGGCGAATTCGGGATCGGAGTGCAGCGGATTGCGGTCGCCGCAGAGGCGATAGACCAGCGCCTGGTCCGGCCGCGTGGAAATATCGATTGATTTGTCGGGGCTGCGGGTCGGCACCTTGTGCGGTTCGGGCTGGCCTTCCGACGGCCCGCCGAAGCCGCCATCGCCGCGGGCGAACCGTGATGCGACCAGCGTCGCCAGCTTTTCGCCCTGCTCGTCCCGGAGCACGGTCTGGTGCCGGATCACGGCGCCCTTATCCTTTCCCTTGTCGAACACGTCCAGCACCGTTGAATCCGCGGTGATGCGGGCCGCTTTCGCCAGCGGCTTGTGGAAGGTGATGTCGCGCTCGCCGTCGACCACCATGACGCGGTTGAGATTCATCTCGCCGGGCCCTGCGCCCCACGCCGCGACGGACGCGAACGTCGGGACTACCTTCAACGGACGGGGCGTAGCAACCGCCTCATTGACGAAGGCCAGTTCCTTCTCGTCCATGGGGTCTGCGCCCATGCCGATGCCATAGGCGTACAGCATCACCTCGCGATCGCTATAGGCGTATTTCTGGCCGAGGTTCTTCAGCGCCATCAGCTCATCGTACTTGATCGGCATCGCGATGTTTCTCCCGACTTTCTTTTCTTGCTGGCGCCCGTTGCGGCGCCCTCTCCCCTTGTGGGAGAGGGCTGCACCGGCGCCGGCCACTAATTCAACTTGGGTGAGGGGTTGGCTCGGCAGATACATATGTCTCCGTGGATAGAGACCCCTCATCCGGCAGCCTTCGGCTGCCACCTTCTCCCACAAGGGGAGAAGGGAAGAACTAAACCGGCGTAAAGAACGGCAGCGGCGGGCCGTCGGTGGTCTTGAACACCACTTTTACCTTTTGGCCGATCTTCAACTTGCTCTGGTCGCAGTCGACGAAATTGGTCAAAAGCGACGGGCCTTCCTTCAGCGTGACATAGCCAATCGCGTAAGGCCCGGTCGCGGATTTGCGCATCAGGCTGAACGTATAGATCTCGCCCTCGCCCGAGCTTTCCTCCCACACCGTCTTGTCGGAGAAGCAGAACGGACAGACCGAGCGCGGGAAGTAATGCGCTTCGCCGCAGGCGGTGCAGCGCTTTATCAGGAGCTTGCCTTCGACGGCCTGATCCCAGAAATGCTTGGTTTCGGGATTGCCCTGCGGCGTCGGATATTTCACGGGGTTGTCCATCACACGCGCTCCAGAATGCAGGTCGATGCGGCGTGGCGGACGCCGAGCAGGCCGCCGGTGCCGTGGGCAATGGCGAGATCGCAATTCTTGACCTGCACCTTGGGATGCGCTTCACCGCGCAACTGCCGCACCGCTTCGATGATTTTCGTCATGCCGCCGCGGTTCACCGGGTGATTGCTGCAAAGCCCGCCGCCGTCGGTGTTGAACGGCAGCTTGCCGACGCCGGAAATCAGATTGCCGTCGGCGACGAACTTGCCGCCCTCGCCCTTTTTGCAGAAGCCCAGATCCTCGAGCTGCATCAGCACCGTGATGGTAAAGCTGTCGTAGATCGAGGCGTATTTGATATCCTTCGGCGTCACGCCGGCCTCTTCGAACGCGCGCGGGCCCGACCAGACGCCGGCGGAATAGGTCAGATTGAGATCCTTGCCGCCGCGCGGCCCCTTCAGCGCTTCGCCGTGGCCGATCATCCGCACCAGCGGCTTCTTCAGGCTCTTGGCAATCGCCTCCGTGGTGACGATCAGCGCGCCGCCGCCGTCGGTGACGACGCAGCAATCCATCCGGTGCAGCGGATCGGAAATCATCGGCGAGTTGAGCACGTCCTCGACGGTGACGACCTCTTTGAGCATCGCGTGCGGATTGTATTGCGCGTGATGGGAGGCCGCGACCTTGATCCAGGCCAGTTGCTCGCTGGTGGTGCCGAACTCATGCATATGGCGCATGGCGCACATGCCGTAAACATTGTGCGTGGTGGCGCCATAGGCGGCTTCGAAATCGACCTCCGCGCCGGTCGCGCGCGGCGGCATGGCGCCGGTGCGCGGCTTGCCCGCCAGCGTGATCAGCGCAATCGAGCATTTGCCGGCGGCGATCGCCTCTGCGGCATGGCCGAGATGCACCAGATAGGAGCAGCCGCCGGTGTCGGTGGAATCGAAATGCCGGACCTTCAGGCCGAGATAGTCGACCATCGCCATCACCCCGCCTGGGGCGTCGCCGGCGCAGAAATAGCCGTCGATATCGGCCTTGGAGAGGCCGGCGTCTTCCAGCGCGCCCTTGGCCACTTCGGCATGGAGCTGTGACGTGGATTTATCGGGTGCATGCCGGGTCGGATGCTCGTAGATCCCGGCGAGATAGGCCTTGCCCTTGATGGTCAAATCGTTCTCCGCTGGCGTTTCTTGTTCGCTGGCGGTTTTTGTGGCCTGCCGGGCCTTGCTTGGCAAGCGCCGAAATATTCCGCGGGGCGAGATGGCAGCCGCTGCACCCAAGCCGGGATGATCGTGGACGAACATGTATCAGACCGGAATGCCGCCGTAGTCCGGCTTTGGGTTCGATGGGCTCGAGCCGACATCACGAGACGTTCTCGCGGCGCGACGCGCCCGAGGTTTGGAAGGTCGTTTCGCCCCTCTCGAAAACAGAGGGCGCAGAGAATGCCGGATGCGCGCTGCACCCGCGGTCTCGTGTGCAAAGTTGTGCGAAAGAAAACGCACACGAGCATACAGGTTCAGCGGAGGCAATCCGGCATTCCCTGCGCAATGGTTTTACGGCTTATAGCGCGCTCTCCCTGGTGATCGGGCTTGTTTGACACCATCGCCTCGCGAATATGGTTTTGTCCGCCCGGTCGGGCTCGCAAGACCTCCGCGAGACTTGACGCCAACCGCTGAGGCGTCAGGACCACACGATTTCGCCGTACGCTTCAGTGCCGTTCGTCTGCGCGCCGCCTTATCGCTCACGGATCGATAAAACCCGCCCTGCGATCACGCCTGCGCGCGGGCGCTGCCGCGTCCACCGCTCCCCGTCCCAACGTTCGTGACGATGGCCAACGCCCCTCTTGGCGGGACGGGATGGCAAATCATGTAAGCTGATTTGCACTTCGGAAAAACAGAAATATTTTTGCAAGGAGGACTGGACAGGGCAAATCACGTTGATCCGCCTCGATAAATGGGATTTTTGGCGCAACGTGCGGCGCTCGCGCAGAGCCGGCTGAGAGCCGCTCCGCGCAAATCAGTCCGAAGCCGTTGACCGGAGGGAGCGTAGGCCGGTGCGAAGCCTCTCATGCCTTCTATTTCCGCTTTCGGGGCATCGCGGACACGGCCGCACTTGCCGCTGGCCCGGCCGGGTCGCGATTGACCCCTAGCTGACATTCGACCGGACGTGCGCTGACGTTTGTTCGCCCGTTGCCAATACCGGTCAATATTGCTCACTCTTAAATAAACCTTCGCTGCAGAGGACCCAAAGTGCATTGAGGCACTTGACATATCAGTCTCTCCTATCCCCGCCAAACATGTCGCGCTATTTCGGCCTCGCGCACCGAGCGTAAAGGGTCGGTCGTGTTCAAAACTCAATTTAGCGAAGTTGAAGACGCTTGTGCGCTCGCGCAAGCAATGGTGGATACTGTACGCGAACCTCTGATCGTTCTCGATAAGGATTTGCGGGTAATAGCTGCAAGCCGATCTTTTTACGTGAAGTTCGCAACCAATCCCGGCGACTCCCAAGGTAAGCATCTCTACGAGTTGGGCGAGGCCGAGTGGGACATCCCAGAGCTTCGAGCGCTCCTGGAACGTATTATTCCGGGTCGCCGCGAAATGGATGATTATGAGGTTGAACATGACTTCCCAAGCATGGGGAAGCGGGTACTGCTGTTAAGTGCTTGCATCGTTCTTTACGAAAAAGCGCACAAGAACATCTTGCTCAGCATTGAGGATGTCACCGTTCAACGCGCTCTGGAGCACGACAAAGATGAATTGCTCCGACAGAAGGACGTGCTTCTCAATGAAATCGAGCATCGCGTCGCCAACAGCCTCCAGATCATCGCCAGTATCATTATGCTGAAGGCAAAAGCGGTAGAGTCGGAGGAGACGCGACGCCATCTGCATGACGCCCACAACAGGGTCATCTCGGTTGCAGCTGTGCAGCGACATCTCCACGCTTCGGCGGGCCTTGGGTCGATGGAAATGCTGCCCTACCTCACCACCCTTTGTGGGGCGCTGACGCATTCAATGATTGGCGACGGTCAGTCAATCTCTTTAAAGGTAATTGGCAAGGGCGGAAG
>JBAUUA010000152.1:0-4140 GCA_049582465.1 Bradyrhizobium sp.
TCGAGAAGGTTCTGGTCCCGACCCTGCGGCACGGCGACATCGTCATCATGGACAATCTCGGCTCGCACAAGGCCAACGCCGTGCGTCGCGCCATCCGTGCCGCCGGTGCCAGGCTCTTCTACCTGCCAAAATACTCGCCCGATCTAAATCCGATCGAGCAGTTCTTCGCCAAGTTCAAACACTGGCTACGCAATGCCGCACAGCGAACAACCGAGGCCGTCTACGATGCTATCGCTCCGATCCTCGACACAGTCTCACCGGCCGAATGCGCCAATTACTTCGCCAACGCCGGATATAACCAAACCTAAACCCATCCCGCTCTAGTCAGGCGCGGCGCGGATGTGCGCCCGAATTTCGACTGGGAAAACTAGAAACCCGACGTGCGAAGGTTGCCGCCCTTCGCGAGGCGACACCCCGATGACAACGCTGGCCAACCTCCTTGCTCGAAAGCAGAAGTTGCTAAAAAGGCTGCAGGAAAATCCTGGCCCCAACGAGCGCGACGAGATCGAGCGCCTTATCGCCCAGATCACCACTGCGTTGGATTTGCTCGAAGCGCCGGACGAAGGCCGCGATGACCGATAGCCTCGCTTATGCCTGACAAAGGATGCCGTCGGGCGGCCCAACGATGTTCGCGCGCATTGGCGTCATGCGAGCCTTGAACCGGCATGCTGAGCGGGTGTTCAATCCCGACCGCAAAGAGACGCATTGGGCCAGAGAAAGTTAAAGAGGGACCAATGACCGTTCTGATCTATGTCGACACCAACAAGCCCGTTGGCGATAAGGACCATCTGAAGGTGTTTGCGACGCCCGACGCCGCGGAAACGTGGTTCCAGGAGAATGACCCTGAAGGCGTCGCATCCTCCGGAGGGCGCGAACCTCCCGGAAGCATGGAGTCGACACCTTCTAAGAGGCCGTTTCGAAATCGGCTGTCAGGCGTGCAGCTCATCGAGCAGCGCCTTGGCCTCCTTCAAGGAACGCGTGTCGAAGCCTTCGGTGAACCAGCTGTAGATCGGGGCAAGAAGATCGCGGGCTTCGCCGCGCCTGTCCTGGTTGCACCAGAGGCGCACCAAGCTGATCGATGCCTGCAATTCGGAGAGCTTTGCACTCTGCAGCTTCGCTACGGCGATTGCTTGCTGATAGCTCCGCTCGGCTGCGGATGGATCGCCTTTGGCATTCAGCAAATCGCCGCGCACCCGATGCAACGCAGCCTCGCCCATCCGCTCTTCGGTCGTCTCGATTATCCGCGCAGCCTCGGCGAGGCAATTCAGTCCATCGGCCGGCTGCCCGACCATAGCGTAGGCCCGGGCGAGCATCACGAGTGCCCCCGGGGTGCCGGAGACAGATCCGGTAGCACGCATTCCCGCGATCCCCCGTGTGATCAGCGACAGGCCTTCCTGTCCCTGCCCGAGCGCGGCCAACGACATTCCGCGCAACGCTGTTGCCCAAGCCAAATAAAACGGCAAGCCGTGCTCGGCCGATAGAGCCAGAAGTTCCTCGACGTGCCGTTGCATCTCAGGCGAGCGGGTGATCCCCTCGACTGTGCTCGCAATACTGAGCACTTCAGCTAGCGTTTGGGCGTGCCTGAGCCGGCGGGCCTCCAACAATGCATCGTTCAGCCGCGACCGTGCTTGATCGATGTAGCCCAGATGCGCCAGGGTCATGCCAAGGAATGCGGGCAGCATAGCGTGGATGCCCCGTACCCCGTGGCGGCGAAGCGCCGGATCAGCGAGACCATGACACTGCTCCAGGAGTGCACGGGCGGCAACGAAGTCCCCTAGATGGAGGCGGGTAAACCCGCTTGCCCAGCGACCCATAAATTGCACCGAAACATCGTTCCGTGCCTCGCCGATTTTTTCCACCTGCTCGGCCAACGCCAGCGCCAGCTGGTACTCGCCCCGGTTCCGATGAAACACCCATTGGCCCAAGAACGTCCGCCCGAGGTACTCGGGTCGATCAATCTGCTCGGCCAGCGCGCGCGCTCGTGCGAAGGCTGCGCCCACCTCGGGTGCCGAAAAGCCTTTCGCGGCTATCAGTGCCCATCCAAGCGGGATTTGCAGGTCTAGCTCCAGTTGCTGGCGCCCAGGTCCGTCCGGCAGGCCATCCAGCGCGTCCAGTCCCTTCCGCAGCTGGGCGGCCGCTTCGGTCGTCGCCGAGCGCGCGAGCGCCTGCTGACCGGCCTTGAGCCAATAAACGACCGCCTTCTCCGTCAGTCCGGCTTCCGCACAGTGCCGTGCAATCAAAGCGGGTTGGGCCACTGCGATGTCCGGGAACTGATCTTCGAGCGTTGCGGCAATGCGGGCGTGTATCTGCTGGCGGCGGCTCCGCAGCAACGTGCCGTAGGCGGCGTCTTGCACCAGCGCGTGTTTGAAGGTGTATTCAGCATCGGGGGGCGTCCCGCGCCGGAAGATCAATTCGGCGTTCGCGAGCTGCGCCAGGGCGTCATCCATCTGCTGCCGCGGCATCGCCGCTACGGCGCTGATCAGCTCGTGCGAGAAATGTCGTCCGAGAGCGGCGGCGATCTGCGCCACGTCGCGCGTCGGCGCCAGGCGATCGAGCCGCGCCAAGAGCGAAGCCTGGAGCGATGTCGGGATCGCCAGGGCAGTCACCGGACCCGTCGCCACATACTGATCGCCCGTTTCCACGAGCAGGCCGCTCTCGACCACGGCCTTGGTCAGTTCCTCGATGAACAGCGGCACGCCATCGGTCCGATCGGTAATCTGGTCGGCGATCTCCTGGGGCAAGACCTTGCCGCCGGTGACGTGCGCGATCATCTCGGCGCGGAGCCGGCGCGGCAGGCGATTGAGACTGATCAGCGTCACCTGCGGACGGCCGACCCAGGGTGGCACAAATTCCGGGCGGAAGGTGACGATCGCCAGGAGCGGCAGGCGCGACGCCCGCTCGACGATCAGGTCGAACAGCTCGAGCGAGGTGGGATCGGCCCAATGCGCGTCCTCCACCACCAGCAAGACCGGTTGACGCGCCGCCAGACCCTCGACCTGCGCTACCAGCGACCGCAATGTCTTCTCCCTGCGCTTCTGCGGGGTGAGGTCGAGCGTGGGATAGCGGTCGCCGGTCGGAATCGACAGCAAACTTGCAAACAGGGGCACGGCTTCGCCGAGATCATTGGCCGCCAGGGCGAGCACCGCCTCGAGCTTGGTCAGCCGTTGCTCGTCCGTGTCGTCGCGCCGGAACCCGGCCGCCCGGTCAAGCTGTGTGATGCTCGGGTAGAGCGCCGTGTCCTGGTGGTGGGGCGAGCAGAACAGGCGCAGGCGGGTATGCGGCTCGCCGCTCAGGCGCTCGAGGATGGTCTGGGCGATCCGTGACTTGCCGATGCCTGGCTCGCCCGAGAGCAGCACGACCGCGCCCTCGCCGCCCTTCGCCTGCTCCCAGCGGCGCAGGAGCAGATTGATCTCCTCGCCGCGCCCGACGAGCGGCGTCGCGCTCGCGCGGAGTGCCTCGAACCGGCTCTCGGCGGCGCTCGCGCCCAACGCCTGCCATACCGGGACGGTCTCGGCGAAGCCTTTGAGCGCAACTGGCCCGAGATCGCGGTAGTGGAAAAGGCCGCCGGTCAGCCTGTGTGTGCTCGATGAGATCACCACCGTGCCCGGCTCGGCCAGCGCTTGCAGCCGGGCAGCCAGGTTCGGCGTCTCTCCGACCACCTCGTGCTCCTGGGTAGTTTCGGCTTCGATGAGGTTGCCGACCACGACGATCCCGGTGGCGATGCCGACGCGCACCTGCAAGGGAACGCCGGCGGCGGTCTTGAGCTTGGGCACCGCCTCGACCAGCGCGAGCCCGGCGCGCACGGCGCGTTCGGCATCGTGCTCGTGAGCCTGGGGATAGCCGAAATAGACCAATACGCCATCGCCCATGTATCTAGCGACGAAACCTCCGGCCTTGACGATGAGATCAGCGCAGCAACGGTGGTACGCACCGACGATCTCCTGCATGTCCTCGGGGTCGAACCGGGTCGAGAGCGCGGTCGAACCAACGAGGTCGCAGAACATGATCGTGAGCTGGCGGCGCTCGGCGTCGGTCCGTGGGGCGGTAGGCGTGATCTCCGGAGAAGCGGGCGGTTGTTCACGGGTACCGAGCCTAGCAACGGCCCTCAATAGCTTGAGCCGCGCCCCAAGCGGCAGGCCA
>JBAUUA010000153.1:0-5641 GCA_049582465.1 Bradyrhizobium sp.
CCTGCTCGGCGCGTTTCACCAGCCGGTGCTGGTGATCGCCGACACCGCCGTGCTCGATACGCTGTCGCCGCGCCAGTTTCGCGCTGGCTACGCCGAAGTCGCCAAATACGGCGTGCTCGGCGACGAAGCCTTCTTCTCCTGGCTGGAAGCCAACCACGCCGATATTTTCGCAGGCGGCACGGCGCGCGAACACGCCATCGCCACCTCCTGCCGCGCCAAGGCCGCGATCGTGGCGCGCGACGAGCGCGAAACCGGCGAGCGCGCGCTGCTCAATCTCGGCCATACTTTCGGCCATGCGCTGGAGGCCGCCACCGGCTTCTCCGACCGGCTGTTTCATGGCGAAGGCGTTGCTGTCGGCATGGTGCTGGCGGCGGAATTCTCCGCCGAACTCGGCATGATCGCCCAGTCCGACGCGGCGCGCGTCAAGCGGCACCTTGCCGAAGTGGGTCTGCCGACCCATTTGCAGGACATTGCCGGATTTGCCCAGGAAGGGCTCGCAGATGCCGACGCGCTGATGGCGCTGATGGCGCAGGACAAGAAGGTCAAGCGCGGCCGGCTCACTTTCATCCTGCTGCAGGCGGTCGGCCGCGCCGTGATCGCTCCCGATGTCGAGCCGGCGCTGGTGCGGGATTTTCTGAAGGCCAGGCTGGCGCGAAAAACCTAGGGCATGATTGGGAAGCAGGCGCGAACCGGCTTCCCGAAAAACATCATGCTCCAACCTGAGATGAAGTGATCGTCACGTCATGGACTGGCTCGATTTCTCCATTGTGATCGTTTGTCTGCTGATCTCCGCCTTCTTCGCGGCCAGCGAGACGGCGCTGACCGGGGCGTCGCGCGCGAGCATGCTGCGGCTGTCGAAGCAGGGCAATCGCGAGGCCGGCGTCGTCTCCAGCCTGTCTTCGATGCGCGAGCGGCTGATCGGCGCGCTGCTGCTCGGCAACAACATCGCCAATATCGGCGCCTCGGCTTTGGCGACCGGCCTGTTTACGGCGTGGTTCGGCGAAGTCGGCGTGCTCTACGCCACCGGCGTGATGACGGTGCTGGTCGTGATCTTCGCCGAGGTGCTGCCGAAGACGATTGCCATCAATGCGCCGGACCGGGTGGCGCTTCTGGTGGCCCGCCCGATGAAACTGATGGTGTATGTGCTCGGGCCGCTGCTCGCCGTCGTAGAGGCGATCGTGCGGGTGCTGATGACGATCTTCGGCATCAAGATCGGCGTCAACCAGCCGATCCTGTCGCCGACGGAGCGGCTGCGCGGCGCGGTCGATCTGCTGCATCATGAAGGCAAGGTCGAAAAGCAGGACCGCGATATGTTCGGCGGCTTGCTGGATTTGCGCGAACTCCAGGTCTCCGACGTGATGGTCCACCGCACCGAAATGGTGATGATCAACGCCGACTTGCCGGCGGAGGATCTGGTGCGCGAGGTGCTGGCGACGGAATACACGCGAATTCCGCTGTGGCGCGACAAGCCGGAAAACATCATCGGCGTGCTGCACGCCAAGGATCTGTTGCGTGCGATCCGCGCCGCCGACGGCGATACCTCGAAAATCGATGTCTCCACCATCGCCCTGCCGCCGTGGTTCGTGCCGGAGATGCGCTCCGTCTCCGAACAGCTCAAGGCGTTCCGCCGCCGCAAGACCCATTTCGCGCTGGTGGTCGACGAATACGGCGAAGTCGAAGGCATGGTGACGCTGGAAGACATTCTGGAAGAGATCGTCGGCGATATTTCCGACGAGCACGACGTGGTGGTGGCCGGCGTGCGGGCCCAGCCCGACGGCTCGGTGGTGGTCGACGGCTCCGTGCCGATCCGCGATCTCAATCGCGCGATGGACTGGAATCTCCCGGACGAGGAGGCGACCACCATCGCGGGCCTGGTGATCCACGAGGCGCGCTCGATCCCGGAACGCGGCCAGAGCTTCACCTTTCACGGTTTCCGTTTCCGTGTCCTGCGCCGCGAGCGCAACCGCATTACCGCGCTGCGCATCCAGGCGGTGCCGCGCGAGGCCGAGGTCGAGGAGAAGAAGCCGAAGCGCGCAGGGACGTCGTTCTAGAGAAGCCGTGGCGCCCGATTTTGCGGTGGCCCGTCAGCGGCGGAGCCGTCGCAAGACGGCTTTCAAGGGACTGATCCAGCTTTAAGGGACCAATCCAGCTTCTAGGGAAGAACGCTGAGCTGGGTTGCCGCGCCGACCGCCAACAGCAGCAGGATGCACATCAGCGGCGAATATGGGTTGGCCGAACTTTCCTGTGAATGATCTTCCATGACAGCACCAAATCAAACAGCGTGCGCCCGCCAATCGCGAGCCGATCAACTGCAACCGATATGATGGGGATTGGCGTAGGAATTCCAGACCAACGATGCCGTTGCGTCATAAAGGCGAAATAAGCGCCGGCGCGCGGCGGATCGTGGGACTGCAACTCGGGGAGGGTGAGGGCTTCGTTAACAATCGCCGGTAAATTCTCAGCCGGTCTCCCCCGGCGCCTGCGCCTTGATCGCCAGCGCGTGTACGCTGCCCGCGAGTTCCCCGGCCAGCGTCGCATTAATCATGCGATGGCGTTCGACCCGGCTCTTCCCCTGGAAGGCCCGCGACACAATATAGACCCTGAAATGCGTCTGGCCGCCGGGCTGGTGGCCGGCATGGCCCTCATGCAGATGTGATTCGTCGGTGACGTCGAGGCTTTCCGGTGTGAAAGCTTCGCGCAACTTGTTCGTGATAGCATCTTTGGTATTCATGACGGCGGCATTACGTCCGTAACCGCTTTTCGTCAATGCCGGGATCGAGAGAGAACTATTCGCAATGTCAAGTCTTGAAGCTTTTCGCGTTGCGTTGTCATAGTCAGCCATGGCGATTGATTCATCCAAATTCTTCGACTCCATCCGCATCAAGCCTAACAAGCTGAGCGCGAAGCAGCAGGCGCAGGCGCGCGAAGCCTCCGTCATGTGCGAATGGCCGGAATGCAAGAACAAGGGGCCGCACCGCGCGCCCAAGGGCCGGACCAACGACAAGGAATACTGGCACTTCTGCCTCAACCACGTCCGCGAGTACAACCAGTCCTATAACTTCTTCCAGGGCATGAATCCGGACGCGGTCGCGCGCTATCAGAAGGATGCGCTGACCGGCCATCGTCCGACCTGGAAGATGGGCGCCAACACCAGCTCCAAGAAGGGCAAGGGCAGCCCCGAGGCCGACCTGGAAGGCGCCGCCGATCCGTTCAGCATGTTCAGCGAGCTCAACGGCCGCGGCCGCTGGCGGCCGGGTCCCGGTGCCGGCACTGAAGCCAAGGTCGAAACCCGGAAAGTGTTCAATGCCGAGCGCAAGGCGCTGCAGGTGATGGGGCTCGGCACGGATGCGACGCTCGATACCGTGAAGGCGAAATACAAGGCGCTGGTGAAGCAGCACCATCCCGACGCCAATGGCGGCGACCGCTCCACCGAGGACCGCCTGATCGAGATCATCAAGGCATATAATTACCTGAAGACAGTGGTGCGCGCGGGCTAGCTGCCCTCGTCGCCGGCGGCGCCGGTGCGGGATCAGCGCCAGCCCCGGCCCGCATGGTGCGAAAATCCTAGCGAAAATCCTTTCGGATCTGTTCGGCTGTCGGCTCGATCCCGGCCTGCCTGCGGCGGATCGTCCAGGTTACCAGCGCCACGATCACCGCGGCGCCGATCACCGCGAGCATCCAGTAATGCCGCCCGATCCCGGCATGACGCGGAACGCCGGCATATTCGTGCAGCGCCGATATCGCCAGCACCCCGGGCAGCACATGCGCCGGCGCCCAAAACAGGATCGCGGGGATGTTGACGGCGTAAAAGCGCAGCGGCGCCATGCCCAGTGCGCCCGCCGTCATCGGCACGAAGGCCCTGATCGGCGGCACGAAACGCGCGAAGAATACCGCCAGCGTGCCCCAGCGATGGAAGAACGCCTCGCTCTGCGCGATGAGGCGCGGGTAATTCGACATCGGCCAGGTGCTGAGGATCTCGCGCTGGGCGCGGTGCCCGATCCAGAACGCCGAGCCGTCGCCGAGCAAGGCGCCGGCGATGGCGGCCAGCAGCACCCATTCGAGCCTCACCTCGCCGCCGGGGATCAGCGCGCTCAGCGCCAGGATGATGGTCGAGCCCGGAACCACCGCGCCTGCGACCGGTACGGCCTCCAGCAGGGCGGCCAGGAACAGCGTCAGATAGGCAAGCAACGGATGCGCCGAGACGAATGCAATCAAGGGATCAATAAGGGAAGCCACAAAATTCCTGTTTCGGCGTTGTCCAGAGCGGTCGCAGACCTAACATAAGTAGCGAGGCGGGTGGAAAGTGCCATCCGGCCGCGACTTTGGGCCGCTGGTCAGCCAATCGGTCCAAAGTGCGGCGTGATTCGCAGGGCAGCCTTCCAAAAACCGGGGCCAGCCCCTATCTTGATGATAAAGCGACGGAACTTTGATTGGGCCGCGGGCTTCTGCGAACCCCCGCTCTCTGATAGGTTCCGACCAGCACCCATCCCCAGCCATGTTCGCAAATCTGGTTTCGGGAGCACCCGGGACCTCGGAGGATTGATGACGACCGCCGCCACCACCAAAGTGCAAGAATCTTCCGCGCCCGCGATCACCGGTTTGCCCGACATGAAGGTGTCGGTCCGGCAGGTGTTCGGCATCGACAGCGACCTCGAAGTGCCGGCCTATTCCGAAGTCGATCCGCATGTGCCGGATGTCGACATGGATTACCGCTTTGATCGCGCCACCACGCTCGCCATTCTCGCCGGTTTTGCCAAGAACCGCCGCGTCATGGTGACGGGCTATCACGGCACCGGCAAATCGACCCATATCGAGCAGGTCGCCGCAAGGCTGAACTGGCCCTGCGTGCGCGTCAATCTCGACAGCCACATCAGCCGTATCGATCTGGTCGGCAAGGACTCCATCGTCGTGCGCGACGGCAAGCAGGTCACCGAATTCCGCGACGGCATTCTGCCCTGGGCGCTGCAGCACAATATCGCGCTGGTGTTCGACGAATACGACGCCGGTCGTCCCGACGTGATGTTCGTGATCCAGCGCGTTCTGGAAGTCTCCGGCCGCCTGACGCTGCTCGACCAGAACAAGGTGATCAAGCCGCATCCGGCGTTCCGCCTGTTCTCGACCGCCAACACGGTCGGCCTCGGCGATACGTCCGGCCTCTATCACGGCACCCAGCAGATCAACCAGGGCCAGATGGACCGCTGGTCGATCGTCACCACGCTGAACTATCTCGCCCATGACGAGGAGGTCGAGATCGTGCTGGCGAAGGCGCATCACTACCGAAACCAGGAAGGCCGCGACATCGTCAACAAGATGGTCCGTCTCGCCGACCTCACCCGCAACGCTTTCGCCAATGGCGATCTGTCGACGGTAATGAGCCCGCGCACGGTGATCACCTGGGCGGAGAACGCCGAGATCTTCAGCGACATCGGCTTTGCGTTCCGCGTCACCTTCCTCAACAAATGCGACGAGCTGGAGCGGCCGCTGGTGGCGGAATTCTATCAGCGCTGCTTCAATGCGGAGCTCGCCGAGTCTTCGGTGAACGTGGCGATGTCGTAGCGGTCGTCTCCGCTTTCGCGGCGACGACGGGTGATGAGATCTAAATGACGACGTCGAATCAGAAGTTCCGGACCGGATCGAAGGA
>JBAUUA010000154.1:0-3710 GCA_049582465.1 Bradyrhizobium sp.
CATGGTGGTCGCGCAAGGCGCGCGCATCGACATCGGCCCGTTCAACGTCGAGTTCATCAATGTCGCGCATTCGATCCCCGAAAGCTGCGCGCTCGCCATCCGCACGCCGGCAGGGCTCATCATCCACACCGGCGACTGGAAGATCGACCCGACGCCGATCATCGGCAAGCCGACCGACGAGCGGCGCCTGCGCGAGCTCGGCGATTCCGGCGTGCTGGCGCTGATCGGCGATTCCACCAATGCGGTGCGGGAAGGGCGCTCACCGTCTGAAACCGAGGTGGCGAAAACCATTACCGAACTGG
This sequence comes from Bradyrhizobium sp., assembly GCA_049582465.1. GTDB lineage: Bacteria > Pseudomonadota > Alphaproteobacteria > Rhizobiales > Xanthobacteraceae > Bradyrhizobium. Next base: position 303 of record JBAUUA010000154.1, read on the forward strand.
TCAAGGGGGCAAAAGGCCGGGTCGCCGTGACCACGTTCGCCTCCAACGTCGCGCGGCTGCGGGCGGTGGCCGATGCCGCGAAGGCGGCGGGGCGCGAGGTCGTGGTGGTCGGCCGCGCCATGGAACGCGTGGTGCAGGTGGCGCGCGAGACCGGCTTTCTCGACGGCGTGCAGAATTTCCGCGGCGCCGACCTGTACGGCCATTTTCCGCCCGACAAGGTGCTGGCGCTGTGCACGGGAAGCCAGGGCGAGCCGCGCGCGGCGCTGTCGCGCATCGCCAACGACGACCATCCGCAGGTGACGCTGAACAAGGGCGACTGCGTGATCTTTTCCTCGCGCACCATTCCCGGCAACGAGAGGGCGGTGGGCGCCATCATCAACGGCCTGGTGACGCAGGGCATCGAGATCATCACCGACCGCACCCATCTCGTCCATGTCTCCGGCCATCCGCGCCGCGACGAGCTGCGCGACATGATTTCGTGGGTGCGCCCGCAACTCCTGATTCCCGTGCATGGCGAGGCCCTGCATCTGTTCGAACACGCCAAACTGGCGCGCGCCGCCGGCGTGCCGAGGACGCTGATCTGCCGCGACGGCGATCTGGTGAAGCTCGGCCCCGGCGAGCCCGGCATCATCGAGCAACTGCCGTCGGGGCGGCTCTACAAGGACGGCTCGATCCTGGAGGACGCCAAGTCGCGCGCCGTCGTCGAGCGGAAGAAACTGGCCTTTGCGGGCTGCGCCTTTGTCGCGGTCGCCATGACAGAAAAAGGCGAACTGGCCGACGATCCCGAGGTTGATCTCGTCGGCATCCCCGAGAAGAATACGGCCGGCGAGGTCATCGACGAAATCGTGTTCGATGTCGTGGTATCGACGGTGGAGGGTCTGCCGCGGGCGCGGCGGCGCGATCCCGACGCAACGGCGGAATCGGTGCGGCGGGCCGTTCGCGCCACCATCAACGAGCATTGGGGCAAGAAGCCGCTGTGCTACGTTCACGTTTTGACGGTCTGATCTGGTTTCGTGGGAGGAGTATCATGCTGGGCCGGCTCAATCATGTGGCGATCGCGGTCAAGGACGCCGAGAAGGCCGCCAGGATCTATGGCGCGGCGTTCAGCGCCGATATCTCGGCGGCGGTGCCGCTGCCCGAGCACGGCGTCATCACCGTGTTCGTGACGCTCCCCAATACCAAGATCGAGTTCATCCAGCCGCTCGGCGAAGCCTCGCCGATCGCGAAATTTCTCGAGCGCAACGCGGACGGCGGCATCCACCACGTCTGCTACGACGTGCCCGACATCATCGCAGCGCGCGATACGCTGATCCGGGAAGGTGCGCGGGTGCTCGGCGACGGCACCCCGAAGATCGGGGCCCATGGCAAGCCGGTGTTGTTTCTGCACCCGAAGGATTTTTCAGGCGCGCTCGTCGAAATCGAACAGGCCTGACGGCAAATGGCCTACACGATTTCCACAGCGTTTGCGATCTACTTCGTGATGTGGTGGGTCACCCTGTTCCTGACACTGCCGTTTGGCGTGCGCAGCCAGCATGAGGACGGCGAGGGTGCGCCCGGCACCGATCCCGGCGCGCCCATCGTGCCGGGGCTCGGCCGCAAGCTGATCTGGACCACGGTGATCTCCGCCGTCATTTTCGCGTTCTCGTGGTGGGCCTACAGCGCCGGGCTTTTCAATGTGGAGCGGTTGTCCAGGCTGATGGGGTTTCCGTACTGATCGCTGGGGGAAAGCGCAAATGACGTTTCAAAGAATCGTTGTCGGGCTCTTGATTTTGACGATCGCCGGCCTCGCCGGGGCCTTCTATATCGACTGGAAACTCGCAACCCAGTTGCGGACCGTGAAAGCCTTTGTCGAGGGCTATGTCTTCGCCGAAGCCGTCGCGGCCTGCGAGAAGGCGCCGAGCTCGACCCCGTTCAAATGGAATGGCGGAACCAAGACCGCGGTCATCGGCCTGAACGGCGTAAAACTTGACAAGTACACGGTCAGCGCCAGCTTCACGCTGGTCGCCGACAACGTCTATTGCGACTACGATCCGATCAAGAAGAAGGCGGATATCGGCTCGAACTTCCTCGACAGGGATTAAGGCCACCACTCCCGCCATGGCAATGGGGGTATCCAATGACTTCACCGCAGCGACCTCTGGGTGCGCCTGCGCAGGATGAATATCGTATTCTGCGCGCCGCGGACCTGCGAGACTACCTTGCGCAGCTACCCTCGATCGCGCCGCGGCTTGGAGGGGCGACGACAGATTGGTCGATCAGCGAGGTCGGCGACGGCAACCTAAACCTCGTGTTCATCGTAAGGGGGACGAGGAGCGGAATTGCCGTGAAGCAGGCGCTGCCTTACGTGCGCCTGGTCGGCGAGAGCTGGCCCCTTCCGCTCTCGCGCTCGCATTACGAATATCGCGCGCTCGTGCATCAGGCCCGGCTGGCGCCCGGTCTGGTACCCGCCGTGCTTCACCATAATGAAGGTCTCGCCCTCATCGCCATGGAGCTTCTCGAGCCGCACATCATCATGCGCAAGGGGCTCATTTCCGGAACCCGCTATCCACGGTTCGTCGATCACATTACGACGTTCCTGGCGCGGACGTTGTATTTGAGCTCCGATCTGGCGGTTCCGGCGGCGCAAAAGAAGGAGAGTATCGCTGCGTTCTCCGGCAACCACGCGCTGTGCAAGATCACCGAGGACCTGATCTTTACCGAGCCCTACTATCAGGCCGAGCAGAACCGCTGGACGTCGCCCTGGCTCGATGCGACAGCCGCCGGCTTCCGCGAAGACCTGGACCTGCACGTCGCGATCTCGCGGCTCAAGCTTAAATTCATGGGTAGCCCGGAGGCGCTGATCCACGGCGATCTTCACACCGGGTCGATCATGGTCACCGAAAGCGAGACCAGGGTGATCGATCCGGAGTTCGCGTTCTACGGGCCCATGGGTTTCGACGTTGGCGCCGTGCTCGGCAATCTCGTCATGAACTACCTGGCCTCGGCCGGCCACGAGCGCTCGCCCGGTGAACGGCGTTCGTTCGAAGCGTGGATGCTGGAAACGATCGAAGACGTGTGGGCGGAGTTTTCCCGAAAGTTTGTCGAGCTTTGGCGTACCCAGGCCAATGGCGACGCGTATCCGGCGGCGCTTTTCGCCGGTCAGGCCGGCGCGGCGCGCCTTGAGGCCGAACGGCAGGCCTTTATGGATCGGCTGTTCCAGGACGCGGTCGGCTTCTCTGCGGCGAAGATCATCCGCCGCATCCTCGGTCTCGCGCATAATATCGATTTCGAGTGGATCGAGGACCCGCGGCTTCGGGCGACCTGCGAGGCGCGAAGCCTGCGTCTCGCCCGCGCGATGCTGTTGGAGACGCCGTCGTTCCGGTCGATCGGCGACGTGACCAAGGCGGCGAAAGAGCTGCGCGATTGGCA